>JBBSGY010000393.1:0-3308 GCA_038253645.1 Acidimicrobiales bacterium | reverse complement strand
GACGAGCCGAGTAGTACGAATACTATGCCGATCCAAACCGCAAAAACGCTCGAGTACAAGCGCAACATCGTGAGGCCGTACGCATCCTCGTAGAGCGCGAGGCGACTTACAGCAGCGGCAACAATAACAAGCGTCAACGCAACCGCTGCTTCGGCAAGACTCGTGAACCAAGCCTTTTGTTTTGGTGACTCGAGCTTTGCAATCGATTTCAAGAACATCAAGAGCGCAAGCGTTATCACTGCAACCGCGATGAGCTGGAAAAAGCCGCTGCGGGCGTGGTCAGCGTAAGTAAGGCCCCTTGTGTTCAGCACGTGATCTGCGCCGCCACTCAAAACAATCAACTGGGTGACCACAAACGCCCCGAACAAGGTGACAACCGCGCCGAGCGCGACGAGTGCTTCGGTTGCGGGAAGTGGGCGAAAGGAATGCTCGGATGCATTCGGCGAATCGGCAGACGCCATAGAATAAACGGTCGCGACCAACCATGCACCGACTGCAACGAGCACGGCGTGGAGGGGAAGGTCGCCCAGCCCCACATTGAATAACGACGCGAACACCTTGTCAGAGGAGGCAAGCAGCGCGCCGAGGATCAGAACGACCGGCGAAACCAGTAGGAGCCCGCGGACAATGGGGCCGAAATGACTCCGCCTCTCGCCGTTGCGGCTCATCAAACCGCGAACAATGAATGGCCCGGCGTAAAGACCGTGAACAAGCGCCGCGCAGCCACGCACAAACAGTCCGGGAATTGTCACGTTGAACAGTGAGCCGCCGCGGGCGAACGACGATGCGAGAAGCAAGAGAAGACACGCGGCAATGACGTCGAGAACTATGAGCCAAGCGCTTGTTCGGAGGGCTAGCCAGATGCCGAAAAGTGGCACGGCACTGAGCAGGACAAAACTCTCCGTACGGCGAACCCGACCTGATAGGCCGAGTGCCAGTGGCGTGACCAATGCGAGGATCGCACCCGAAACTGCGACGAATCCTGAGCGCACAGCGAAGTCGAAGAACAAGCCGACAATCGCAATTCCGAGAAGTGCCTTTCCGTCTGCCTTCCTGACGTTCGAAAAATCGAACATGGTCACCCAACCGGGTTCTTTCAACTCTGAACTCATCCGTTCCTTCCTTAGGGCGTGATCCCCCTACAGATAAAGACACATAGCGGGTGAAATGTCACAGATCCCGTCAGTTGTCATGAAGTATGTGGTGATGAGTACATTCGAAGCAACCGTCCTTGGCATCGTGCAGGGGCTGACCGAGTTTCTTCCCATTTCAAGCACCGCTCACCTGCGGATCGTTCCGGCGTTCGCCAACTGGCCGGACCCGGGAGCCGCATTTACCGCTGTTACCCAGCTCGGCACTCTGACCGCGGTGCTCGTGTACTTCCGCAAAGACCTCTGGAACATCGCACGAGCGCTGCTTGCGGGAATCGGTGATCCAGAAAAGAGATCGCGTGTCGAGTTCAAGCTGGGGATCTACATAATTCTGGGGACGATTCCGATTGCGATCCTCGGTTTGGCATTCAAAGACCAGATCGAGACGACTGCACGCAGTCTTTATGTCATCGGCACCACCCTTGTGGTGTTCGGTGTGATTCTTGGTATTGCCGATGTGTTGGGCAAGCACCGTCGCGGCATTGAATCGCTCACTCCGAAAGATGGCGCTTTGCTCGGGCTCGCACAAGCGCTTGCACTCATTCCGGGAGTCTCGCGATCTGGAGCGACCATTTCGGCCGGCCTCTTTCTCGGTCTCGAACGCGCGGCAGCTGCGCGCTATTCATTTCTCTTGTCGATTCCGGCAGTCGTGCTCAGCGGACTCTTCGAATTACGCAAGATCGGCGGCGAGGGATCAGTGGGCTTCATTCCCACCGCCATCGCGACTGTGCTCGCGTTCGCTTTCGGTTGGCTTTCGATAGCCGGCCTCATCCGATTTCTGCAGCGCCGTTCCACGCTTGTCTTCGTGATCTACAGGGTCGGGCTCGGCGTTCTCGTGCTCGCATTGGCTGCTTCGGGGGCCATCGACTAGTCGAGCTCTGCTCGCAGACAACTAGTCGAGCTCTGCTCGCAGACAACTAGTCGAGCTCTGCTCGCAGACAAACTGGCCCAGGTAGTCTTTCGTTGTGCTGTCTCGCCTCGATGGACTCCAAAAGGAATACGACGACGTTGTTCGAAGCCTGAGTGATCCCGCGATCCTTAGTGACCAGCGCAAGCTTCGTGAAGCATCGAAGCGGCACAAAGACCTCGAGCCGATAGTCGCGGCTTACAACGGCTACCGCGCAGCAAAAGACGATGCTGCGGCCGCGCGTGAGATGTTCAACGATGCTTCCGGCGACGACCGCGAAGTAATGCGCGCCGAAATCGAACTTGCCGAAAACGAAATGCACGAACTCGAGGAGCGGCTCAAAATCTTGCTGCTTCCGAAAGATCCCAACGACGATCGCAACGTCATCGTTGAGATTCGTGGTGCAGAGGGTGGGGAAGAAGCAAACCTGTTCGCAAAAGATCTGTTCGATATGTACGTCCACTTTGCCGAGAAACATCGTTGGAAGGTGGAAGTTCTGGGTTCCGATGTCTCTGATCGCGGTGGGTTCAATGAGGTGTCGTTTCTCATGAAGGGTGACGGCGTGTGGAGCCATTTCAAATACGAGGGCGGAACGCATCGCGTGCAACGCGTTCCTGTCACCGAGTCTCAGGGCCGTATTCACACGAGCGCAGCAACAGCGACGGTCTTGCCCGAGGCAGAGGAAGTCGATGTAGAAATTGACCCGAACGATTTGCAAATCGACGTTTACCGCTCGTCAGGCCCCGGCGGCCAGAGTGTCAACACAACTGACTCAGCGGTACGAATAACGCACAAGCCGACCGGAATCACGGTCGCGATGCAAGACGAAAAGAGTCAGATCCAGAATCGCGCGAAGGCAATGGTCGTATTGCGCGCGCGGATGTTGAAGGCAGAACAAGACCGCCAAGAGGCGGAGCTTTCGGTGACAAGGCGTAGTCAAGTCGGTGGCGGTGGCCGATCAGAAAAGATTCGTACTTATAACTTCAAAGAAAATCGCGTCACGGATCACCGCATCGGGCTTACGCTTTACAAGCTCGATCGTGTTTTGCTCGGCGAACTCGACGAAGTTGTCGAAGCGCTTATTGCAGACGAACGATCGCGTCAACTTCAAGGTGGCTGATTCGGGGGAGACTAAGACTGTGAGCGTTGTGACTACATGGACAGACCTGTGGGCCGAATGTACCGAGAAGCTTGGATCCTCCGAAGAAGCGCGTCACATCGTCGAGCAAGCGTCAGGTCGCGCCGGCGCT
>JBBSGY010000392.1:0-3312 GCA_038253645.1 Acidimicrobiales bacterium | reverse complement strand
TCCGCGTCTGTACTGTCGGCCTGCCAGTCGACAATGCGCTGTAGCCAAGGCGTCTCTTCGCCCGCTGACACGCGCTCTTTGTATGACCAGTGCGCGGCGATACCGAGCTCGGAGCGGACGTGCATTTCCTGAGTTCGGATCTGCACCTCGATCGTCTTACCCTCAGGACCGATAACTGTTGTGTGCAGGGATTGGTAGAGGTTGAATTTCGGCATCGCCACATAGTCTTTGAATCGGCCTTGCACCGGTTTCCATTGCGCATGAATGGAACCGAGGGCCGCGTAGCAATCCTTCACGCTGTCGACGAGAAGACGGATGCCGACGAGATCGTGAATCTCTTCGAACTCCTTGCCCTTCACAACCATTTTTTCGTAAATGGACCAAAGGTGCTTCGGGCGTCCTGTGACATCGGCGACGATGCTCACTTCATCAAGATGTTCTTTGACTTCACCGATGAGACGCGCGAGGTAGTCCTCGCGTTCGGGACTGCGACTTGCGACCATTTGCGCGATCTCGGCGTATCGCTTCGGGTGAAGCGATGCAAACGACAAATCCTCGAGTTGCCATTTGACTTCCTGCATGCCGAGACGGTGTGCGAGCGGCGCGTAAATGTCGAGAGTCTCCTGCGCGATGCGCTTTGCCTTTTCCTCAGGCATAGCTCCCAGCGTGCGCATGTTGTGCAAACGGTCGGCAAGTTTGATGATGAGCACGCGCCAGTCGCGTGCAATAGCGACGAACATTTTGCGCATCGTCGCGGCCTGTTGCGCCTCTTTTGACTCAAACGACAAACGCTCGAGCTTCGTGAGTCCGTCGACGATTTCCGCAACCGCAGATCCGAAGTCGGCATCGACGTCCTGAAGCGTGATCGCGGTATCTTCCACGGAGTCGTGCAAGAGCGCCGCGGCAACGCTGACTGCGTCGAGGCCGAGATCGGCAATTACATTCGCAACCGCGAGCGGGTGGTGAATGTATGCCTCACCGGACTTGCGCACCTGATCCGCATGCGCGGTGTTGGCCGTCAGAAAAGCCTTTTCGATGATGTCTGTGCCGGCCTTGGGATGGCGGCGCGAAAACGACGCGAGAATCGGTCGAATCAGATCGTCCGGCGTGGTCGGCAAGTCTTGCCACGGCAGAAGTCGTTCAGCGGTAGTCACGAATAGAGGGCCTCCTGCGTGCAGTCTCTCAAAAACACCGGGCCCTAGGCCGTCTATTTCCCGCCGTGGTCGCCTACATCTCGCCTACATCTCGACGACCGCCCGAAAAGTGGCTCCATCGTTGCGGACGTGGTTCAGTGCCACTGGTAGTTGATCGTGCGTGTAGCGCTCGATTATCGGTCGCATCGCGCTGCCTGCGACGGTGCGCATCAGCTCTCGCATGTCTGCCGGGCTGCCCAGATAGACGCCGCGCACAGTCTTCTCGCGGCAGTAGTTGATCCAGTCGATGGGGAGCGAGATGCGCCGTGGCGGTGATCCGATCGCAAGCACGATGCCGTCAGGCACAACCAAATCGAGGGCTGTATTGAGCGACTCGGAGTCCGGCGAGGTCGTGATCACTACATCTAGTTGCCCACGCGAAACGGTCTCCGGAGTGTCGACATGATGAGCGCCGAGCGCCTTGATCTCGTCGAGATTGCGCACGTCTATCGCCGTAACCTCCCGGCCGCTCGCGACCAGGAGTTGCACCGCGAGATGGCCGACACCACCGATTCCGAGCACACCTACTTTGGCGTCAATGCTCGTTTGCAGATGACGAATCGCGGAGAAAACAACAGAGCCCGCACACATGAGCGGCGCAGCTTCCGCGCTGTCGAGATGGGCCGGAATGGGCATCACGAAACGTTCGTTGGCGATAACCGAGCCGCTCAACGCACCGTCTTGATCCGCGATCTGACACAACTGCTTCGCGCACAGCTGCTCCTTTCCGGAAATGCACGATCGACATTCTCCACAAGAATCGACTTGAAACCCGACACCCACGCGGTCGCCGGCTACGAACGCCGTTACCTGCGGACCGACTTCGCGGACGGTTCCGACCACCTCATGGCCACCCACTGCACGTTCGGGCATCGGCGGCACCTCGTAGATTCCGTCGATGAAGTCGACATCGCCGCGGCCGATCCCGACGTGGGTCGGCTCGATGAGCAGGTCATTTTCTCCAAGTGCGCCTTGCGCGTACATATTGTCCTCCGGTCAGTCGCCTCTTGCTCTGGACAGGGTGCAATACCCGGGCAGCGGAATCACCTTGTTGCGCGAATAGCGCGCACTTTGGCACGATGAACGGGTGGAAGATATTCAGAGTCTCCTGCTGGACTACGTCAAGGCGCTCGGGTACGACGGCGTCGCCGCCCGTCTATACACAGCCCTCCTGCAATATGGCCCGACGACGATCTCCGAACTTGCTCGAATCGCAGATGTCGAGCGATCCAAGATCTATCGATTGCTCCAGCCAATGGAAGACAGCGGGCTCGTCGAGATCGTGCTGCGCCAGAAACGCAGACTGCTCAAGGCGACGGACATTGCAAACTTGTTGAGTGTCGTGCGCCGCCGCGAGTCACAGCTTCAACAAATGCGAGATGACTTTCCGAAACTCGAAGACGCGGTCGCGCAATGGCAAAGCTTCAGCCCGACTCGGGTGCAGTTCTATCAGGGCAAGAGTGGGATTCGCCAAATGATGCTTCACGAGCTCAATGCAAAGACCGACGTGCTGGCAATTTCCTATAACGCGTACGAACAAATTGTGGGATCAGAGTTCTTTTTCTACTGGGCGGAAGAAATGGGCCGTCGACAAGTTCCCGGTCGTCATTTGTTCGGCGACGCTTTCGTCGAGAGTCTCAAGACCAGTACGGAGCGGCTTTGGGGACGGCTGGTGGGAGCGCAGGATCCAAACGACGCCGAACGCTACGTGCCGCCGGAGGTGATGCGGATTACACATGCTGTTACCGTGTACGACGACGCTGTCGCGCATTACAACTGGCACAACGGCGAAGTGTACGGCGTCGAGATAATCAACCAACAAGCCGCCGACATGCAACGTTCCATTTTTGATCTCATCTGGCGGAACGCCGAACCTGGCGAGGCGATAGTGCGCGCGGGCCTCAGTACGCCCAGATGAGATGAGAAGCCGCCGGCTCGGTTCCTTCGGCCAGATAGGTGCGAATGGACTCTTGAATTTGCTGGTCTGTAGCAGTTGTGCGTTGGTGCTGGCGAAGGTGCTCTTGCCAGGAGTCGACCAGAAACGTCTCGACGTACGAATTGTCGGATGCGGGGTCTTCGTACAGTCCCCAGCGGTGCGCGCCGGTACGTTGCCTGATGC
>JBBSGY010000391.1:0-3322 GCA_038253645.1 Acidimicrobiales bacterium | reverse complement strand
TAGACACGGCCCGTTGCCGGGTCTGATGTGATGGGAAGCGGGTTGTTGAATCCGCTCATCACCTGTGTCGGTGTTCCAGAGACATTGCCGTTTGCGTCGAGGTGAATTGCGATGATGTCTTTACCACCGGAATACTCGGTGACAAGCACGTCACCTTTGAGAGTTCCGCCAAAGACGTTGCTTTGGAATTCCACGCTGCCATCAGGCGAGCGGTGAGGGCCGAGGTCCAAGTCGGGCTTGCGCCAGTTCGAGTTCGGCTGAGTTCCGACCGGATATTGCGAAACCTCGAACGGGTCGACGCCTGAGGTCGGGTTAGCACCATTCAGGCGATATTCGTTCCGGTTGAAGTTGGGGTGCCCGTAGTACTTACCGGCGATGACCTGCGTGAAGTAGTCGTTGAAAGCGGGAAGGTTTGTAAGTGCACCTGCCCCGCCGGCCGGGTCGGCCGGGGTGTTGCCGTTTGCCGACTCATTCACAGGCGCGTAGAGCTTGCCGTTTGAGTGCCAGAGAACGCTGAAGGGGTTACGAGTACCGGTTGCGTAGGTCTTGACCTTTGCGGTTGTCGCGTTCGGGTTGTAGCCCGCAGAGGTGTCAACGCTGTAGGAACCAGTGATGGCCTTGATGTCGATACGCAGGATCGCTGCCGTCAATGGGTCCTCGCCACGATTGCCCCAAATCGCATCTGGGTCGCCGTAGCCGTTACTTGCGCCTTGGCCGAGATACATCGCACCATCTGGACCGAAGTCGATGCCGTTGTTCATGTGGTTACCGACCGACCGAGGAAGGCCCGTGACAACGTCGGTTCGGGTGAGGGCAGTTGCGCTCGCACCGGAAAGCTTTGAGATCATTCCGGTGAAGTCATTGCAGGCGGTACCGACCGCCGCAAGGTCACAACCGTATTGGCCGTTGGAAACCCAAAGCGTCAGGTTCGATGCTGTTGACGCAGGGTCGAACTTGAGACCACTGATTGTGCGGTTGAACTTGAACGCTGTGATGTCTGTCGGCGTGCCGACCTTGTTGCCGTTCGAGTCGAGTGTGTAAGCAAGGATGTCGCCATTGCCGAATGCCCCATACAGCTTGCCGTCAGGACCGATTGCTAGCGCAGTGGGTGAATCTTGTGTGTCGAAAAGTGACTTGGTGAACTGCGCGGCGGATTGCGTGACGCCTGCACTACCGGTCGTGAACGTGGAAGTGAACGCGGGGTACGCGACGCCCTGAGGGTCTTTCAGTCCGGTCGTAGTCTGAACTGTGAATTGCGCGTTCTTGGTCAGCGCGAGTGCAGGCTGAAAAGTTGCATTCGAGTACGCACCATCGGTGTTGTAGTTGCCGGCGACAGGGTTGAGGCTCGGGTCTAGCAACTTGAAGTTTGAAGCATTTGCAGTTGTCGGGTCGACACCGTTGCTGAGCTGAACGGTGACGGCTGTAGCGGTCGTAATACCTGTCGATCCATTGGCCGGTGTGACGGCGGTGACGCGCGGGGCGTCAGCGGCAACAGGTACTGCCGTGAGGTAATCGATCTTTGTGTTTGTTCCACCAACCGCGTCAATGTTCAAGAAGCCGTCACTGACCGTTGCCGTCACAGTCTGAGTAGCTGATGTCGTTGTGCCGTTTGGCGTGAAGTTGATTGCCGTTGTGCCCTCGACGCGAATGACGTCGACGCTGTCTGTGTAGCTCGGATCTCCCGCGGCCACGGTCACTGAGTAGGTGCCATTGGGAACAGCGGCTTTCCATGCGCCGGGGGTCGCGACTCCGGCCGAGCCGGCTTTGAGCTGCATCTGCATCAGCGTGTCGAGTCGCTTGTCCACGGCAACGTTGCGCTGACGGCCGTTACCGACGAGTGACGTCGCAACATCCGATGTGGTTGTCCAGCCGTATCCACGGATCGGGTCATAGGCCTGGCCGTAGTCAAGGGTGTAGCCGGAGACGGCAGTGCTTGTCTGTGCGCCGAAGTTGATCTGCAGCGGAAAGGTGACATTGGTGTCGGCGACGGCCGGCTTTCCAAGGGTCCCCAGTACGAGTAGCGCGCAGAGGAGAACTCCGAACACACGACGGAGCCTTACGACAAACAAAACAACGACCTCCAAAAACGAAAAGGGAAGTTCCAATATGAAACACACCGACATCAAATTGCAATACGTGAATAGGAGAAGTTCCCGAAAACGCAAATTTCGCTCTTGATATTACGACCATGTTACGGAACATGCGGGCCTAAATCGATCCCGAGAGTCAATGAAAGCGCAAACCGCCACCGTTTCCTAGTGTCAGTAACGTGACGATGGCTTCAGGCGCTGACCAGACCCTTCGTCGTGAAATCGACCATCTTGGCCGCATGCTGGGAGATGCCCTGGTCCGCCAGCATGGGCCTGAACTTCTGAGCCTCGTAGAGCGGATTCGCGGTCAGGCGAAGATCCTCCGAAAAGATGGCGACACCGGCCGGCTCACGGCCACTCTGGCCGGCATGAGTCCGGCCACGGCTATCGATGTCGTCCGGTCATTCAGCGCCTACTTCTATTTGGCCAACGTCGCCGAGCAGGTCCATCGATACGACGAGGTGTCTTCACAGAGCCTGTTTCGCGAGACCATCGGCCGGCTCCTGGCAAACGGTGTCGCTGGAGCGGACATCGAGTCAGCGGTCGAGAGCCTCGACGTGCGGCCCGTTTTCACGGCGCATCCGACCGAATCGGCTCGGCGATCAATCCTCGACAAGCTTCGGACGGTGGCTGAGCTATTGGCGGAGCGTTCAGACCCACGACTCTCGGATCGACGCCAAATGCGTATCGATCAAAGGCTTGCCGAACTCATTGATCTGATCTGGCAGACGGACGAATTGCGTCGAGAGCGTCCTGCGGCTTCCGATGAAGCTGCGTCCGCGGCCTATTACCTCGGCGTCGTCGGTGACGGCCTCGGCGAACTCAACGCCGACCTCCGTCACGAACTTCGTGCCGCCGGCTTGGCGGTTCCGGAGTCCTTACGTCCGTTGCGGCCCGGCTCCTGGGTTGGCGGTGACCGTGATGGAAATCCGAATGTCACAGCTGATGTAACCCTGCAGGTGCTGAGAATAAATCATCGCCGCGGCATTGGTCATTTACTCGACGAGTTGCGAACACTTGTCGGAGAGATGTCTTTGTCAATACGCCATGTCGGTGTAAGCACCGAGTTGGTCACTCGCGTTGAGGAATCGCGCGCGCAGTTTCCTGCTGTCGATGAGAAGTGGGGACAATTGAACGCCGAAGAGCCATACCGGCTACACCTCACGTTCGCCATCGAGCGACTTGAACTGACACTGCACGCGCTTATCGAAGGGCGCGTACCCACCCTGCCG
>JBBSGY010000390.1:0-3323 GCA_038253645.1 Acidimicrobiales bacterium | reverse complement strand
GTGAGTCATGGATCGAAACAAGCCTTGCCCGCCGGATACTTGCTGGCACCGAAGCAGACCTACGCATCTGCAACATGACCGCTGCCGACCATTTGGCTCAGCGTATTTCCGTTGCATTGATCGCCACCCTTTGGGCACCTGCAACCACTGCGTTGATGGTGCTCGGCGGAGTCGGCGTTCCCTTTGTGTTGCCCCTCTGGGTTTCGATTGCTCTTCTCCCGGTTGGTTTTCTCTATCCGGCGATAACACTGCGATCGAAGGCCCGAGTTCGCCGACGGGCCTTCAGGCACGCTTTCAGCTCATTCCTCGACATCGTCTCGGTGAGCCTGGCGGGGGGTCGTGGCGTCGAAGGCGCATTGCATGACGCTGCTGACGCCGGGAACAGCTGGGTCTTCATTGCACTTCGGAAGGCAATGCTCGAAGCTCGCCTTGCTGGCGAGACGCCGTGGACTGCTCTCGACCGTCTGGGCACTCAGCTTCAACTTCCGGAACTGAACGAGCTTGCTGCGAGCGCCA
The DNA here is from genome assembly GCA_038253645.1 of Acidimicrobiales bacterium. Classification (GTDB taxonomy): domain Bacteria; phylum Actinomycetota; class Acidimicrobiia; order Acidimicrobiales; family JBBSGY01; genus JBBSGY01. The sequence continues at coordinate 2,807 of JBBSGY010000390.1, read as the reverse complement.
CTCTTGCCGGTAACGAAGGCGCACGCGTCCGCAACTCGATCTCCGCAAAAGCAGGCGGCCTGCGCTTGCGTGGTCTTACAGATATTGAAGCAGCAGCACAGTCCGCAGGCGAACGCATGTCGCTGCCGATCGTTGCGCTGATGCTTGGTTTCGTTGTGTTCCTTGGCTACCCAGCTGTAATGGCCGTAGTTCAGGGTCTCTAAGAAAGGTGAGTTTGTTGTCTGAACTTTTGTACTTGAAGGCGCTCTACTACGACCTTTGCAGTCGCTGTCGGCTCGACGAGCGTGGCGAGGTCACCGAGAAGGTTCTCGTGACCGCAATCTTTGCTGCTTTGGCGCTCGCTGCTGGTGCCGTCATAACCGTGAAGGTGATGAACAAGGCGAATGACATCCCGACGAAGTAGTCGTTTCAACGAACGAGGAGACGCAACGGTCGAGTCGGTCCTTGTCACGCCCGTGTTGCTGTTGTTGATCACAGCCACGATCAACTTTGCACTTTGGTATCACGCATCGTCGATCGTGCAGGCAAGCGCGCAAGAAGGTTTGCGTGCGACAAAGGTTGCAACCGGGACTGTCGATGTCGGCCGCACTACAGCCGAGTCTTATCTAAGCCAGCTTGGTCCTCGCCTCGTACAGAACTCGGCTGTCGATGTCACCCGTGACGATGTTCGTGCCACTGTCGAGGTCGATGGCCAGGTTCCACCTGTCGTGCCGGGCTTGACTCTGCCCGTGCATGCCCGAGCATCAGCACCACTCGAAACATTCAGGCCAACAGCACAATGAGAAACGAACGCGGATCTGCCGCAATCGAAATGACTTTGCTTACGCCTGTACTTCTCATCTTGCTTCTGCTCGTCGTTGCGGGCGGTCGAATAACAAACGCCCGTGCTGATGTCGATGCGGCGGCGCGTGATGGTGCCCGTTCGGCATCGGTGGCAAGGAGTTCTGCCGAAGCACGTTCCAGTGCTGAAGACGCAGTCTCATTTTCGCTACAAAGCCAAGGCATTGCTTGCATCAATCCAAGAGTGGCAGTCGACACAGGCGAATTTCGTCCCGGTGGCAACGTCACTGTCAATGTCGATTGTGACGTTGACCTCAGCGACGTAACCCTGCTGCCGATTCCATCGGTTCGCTCACTCGATGCGCATTACAGCGAAGTCGTCGACACCTACCGAGAGACGGCTTCATGAGATCGAAGCAGAACGAACGTGGTGCAGTAACGGCGTTCGTCACCGTGTTCACCGTTGCACTACTTCTGGTTGCTGGACTTGTCATCGACGGAGGATTTCTCATCAACGCCCGTCGTCAAGCCATCAACGAAGCCGAGAGTGCCGCCCGGGCCGGTGCCCAAGCTCTCGATACCGACACTCCCCTACGTTCGCAACTCAACAATGCAGCAGCCCGTCAAGCAGCAGCGGCTTATCTGACACGAACAGGCCATGACGGCGACATACAGGTCGACGGCGACCTCGTAACAGTGAATGTCACGTTTGAGCGCCCAATGACAATTCTCGGACTCGGCGGTTTGGCCTCGGCAACGGTCCATGGACGAGGAACAGCACGCCCGACAACGGGAATAGTCGCAGAAGGAGACCTCTAGTGGGTTATCGCACTGACATGACCCGGGGTGTTGTCAGCCTCATTGGACTCATCGTGCTCGTGGTCGGCTTGCCAATCGGTCTTGCGTTGGTGGCTGGCTGGCCTCTGCCTACGTCGCTGCCGAGTGGTTCGGAGTTCACCGATGCGCTTGCACGCCCGATGACCGACGACATCTTGAACAGCGTTCTCGCCGTTGCCTGCTGGCTGATCTGGGCACAGTTTGCCTGGAGCGTTGCTCAGGAGGTCATCGCATTCCGCAAACACAAAGCGGCGTCAGGACGCAGCCTGGTACCGGGTTCGCAACACCTGGCTCGTACCCTCGTCCTTGCCGCAGCTGTGTTGTTCACGAGCTTCAGCCGTCCCGTCACGACGACCAGTCTCGACAACATCGTTCCGATTGCGGCAACCGTTCAGCTCGACACCAGTGCCGTTGCAGCGAGCGAACCTGACGCTCCAACGGGGGTCTCCCAGACTTACACAGTGCAAGCTCACGATTCACTTTGGAAGATCGCCGAAGCCCATCTGGGCGACGCGTTCCGGTGGCGAGAGATCTTCGAACTCAACAAGGGCGTCGCACAAGAGGATGGCCGCTCGCTTTCATCTCCCCAGATGATTCGACCCGGATGGACGCTGACAATGCCCGCCGATGCCAGTGGGCTCTCGCAACCGGCGGAACTACCCGCACCCTCCAGCATTCCTGATCCTTCGGAATCTTTGTCCGCTACTCCGGCGAACGAACCTGCTCCGGAACCTCCCGCAGCCGTTTCACCAACACTTCAGACGCCGAGCACGACTTCAGCATCGATTGCAAGCGACACACGGAGCGCATCGCCCGAACAGGCAACAGCCCTGCCCGCAGTTGGCCTTCTGGGTGGTGCACTCGGAGCGGCGGGTGTCGTTGTCCTCATTGCACGTCTCCGACACATTCAGCTACGTCGTCGACCTGTCGGCGGTCGCCTCCCGACCGTGCGACCGAAGGTTCAGGCCACCGAGCGAGTGCTACGCATTGCCGCCAATGCTTCTCAAGCAGAGCGACTCGACAAGACCTTGCGCGCACTCGGGTGCTGCTTGTCACAAGCCGAACTGACCAAAGCACCGATCATCGACGCAGTGCGCGTCAGTGACGAGGGAATCGAAGTGTTGTTCACCGAGCCAATCAACGCTCCCTCGGTTCCCTTCAAGATCCGAGCAGGCGGACGCTCATGGTGG
>JBBSGY010000389.1:0-3334 GCA_038253645.1 Acidimicrobiales bacterium | reverse complement strand
GGGGCGTGTGATCTCAGAAATGCTCGACGTTTGCCGTGCAGAGGCTCTGGCGGCCGACGTTCTTCTCAATGATGCGAAAAACCAATTAGACCGGCTCGAGCCTCCACGCCCCGACGGCCAGCACCGTCGCGACACGGTTTCGCACGCACCGTCGAACAACGCAACGAGGGATTTGACAAAACAGCCGTGCGAGCGTTCGTTGGCAACAGTGGACTTAGCTCCTACGATGCAAGTGTTGGAACTATTCCCGACTCCCGGTAATACGTTCGGGCTCCTAACCGGTAGCGACGACGGGACCCGCCGACAGGCCGCCATCGACGCCGCGAATAAAGCAAAGACCGCCCTTCCAGCGGCAACGACACCGTAGGGACTACCGTCGGTGCTATCGGCGCCGGTTCATTGGCAGCCGCCGTTTACACGAGCGCCACTAGCAGATCCGTCGCAGAAATTTCGCTGAGGTGCCTGCTTCGCAATGGGCACGCATCAAGGGCCGTGCGATCACGGGCCCTTGATGGCATGTTTTCAGACACCGGATGCCCGGGAAGGGCTGAGTTACAGTCCTCCGAAAAGTTGACCGACGAGTCCGTTTAGCGCATTCTCGTCAAGATTCGTAGCTGTGGTTTCCGGCGGGCGTGTTGGTGTCGGCCGTGTTGGTGCCGGCGTGGCTGGTGCGGGCGGCCGTGTTGGTGCCGGCGAATCGTTATTGAACTGGCTTCTGCCGGAAACCGGTTGCGCGGAAGGCCCGTTTTCAAGGATCTCAAAGTTGCCGGACGCATCGACCTGAATATCGGTCCATGTACTGTTATTCGCCTCACTTTTCTCGGTGAACCAGCCCATCTTGTCAGCGGTCGCTTCGAGACGGTATTGACCTGGTTGCAGGCCGGTTACGTCGATGTATTGGTCTGGCAGCTGATAGCTGTACAGATCTCCCCATCCGACGGAGAGGCCCGCCGTCACCGACAGATCTGACTGCGTTCCACAACCTCCGTAACGCGGCGATGAAGGAGCGCCGGACATACCCAAGCGGTATTCAACGTTGTCAAAGAAGCAATACCCGCCCTTGAGACCGTGTCCGATGCTCGCGCCGTCGCTCTTGCGGATCAACTCGTAAGTCGCCAAGTCACGAACGTGCCAGTGGTTGTGGCCATCACCCGAGTAGTGCATCTTTGCCGGCGTATCGATCGTACGGACATTGCCATCACTGTCGTAAATTCGTTGCCGGGTGGACATCAGATCGCTCGATTCACTCCGCCGGCCTTGTAGCTCGAATGGACCGTCTCCGACATTTACGATGACAGTGCTGAAGAACAATCGATCTTGTCCATCCACTGTTTGATTGTGGAAGTCTTCCATTCTCGCCATGCCGAGGTCGGGTAGTGCGGGCGCGGCAGCGGATGCAGTGCTAAGCGGCGACAGCACCGAGATCAATGCGGCGACACCGGCGATGGCCAATATTCGACCCTTGTGTTTCTTCAACAACTTGTGACTACTCCTTCGAACTCGAGCGCATCCGCGCCCGTACGGGTATATCAGCAAGCGTGTTGCTCATCCAAGTTGGAACGAGCGCCACCACCTCGCGTTCGAGGGTCACGCAATAGAAATCCGGAACTCGGCTTGGTAAATCGGGAAAGATAAAGCAAGAAAGCGGGGCCGATGGGTGCAACAGGCACGGACGCAATGAATGACGTTGTCGGCGACCTTGCCTCGGACATGTTCGTGAAGGCATTCGCATCAATCCCCTGACGTCGCTCCCCGTGGGAACGCAATGGGCGCGTAGTGGGGGCGGCGCGAGACTTACACTCCCATGGTGGTTTCAAACCTGCGCACCGAACGGGCCGACTCGGCAAGATGGTCATCAGATCCCGAGCTGCGTGCGCAAACCGAGCGAATTTGTCTATGCCGGTGATTGACCGATTGCGCCAACTGGAAGCACCCCGTTCCGCGCACCCCGATGGTGTCGTGGTCGACCGCGTTCGGCCATCGATGTTGAATCCCGACACACAGATCCGACATTCAACTGACTGTTTCGACGACGCCGCGTTGACGAAGCGAAACATGTCGGGAGCAGCGTTCGAGAAGATAAGCACGTGGCGGTAGCTGCATTGGTCGGACTTCCCGGCTAACCGCCATCGCTTACGCCGTGCGATGAAACATGATGTATTCCACAGCTTCTTCCACTGCGCGACTGACACATCATGTCTCGATGTGTATTCGAGTCCAGGCTCTGATTCACTGATAAACGTGCCCGCAACAGAACCGAAACTCGACCTGTCAAGGAACGTGCCACGTCCGACCGTCGTCCAACTCGCGAGGTGGCTGACCTTTGCAGTGGCGACCCGAATCGAAGCGGATGCAGTGAGGAGCGGCACGGCCGCCTTGGTAAACGAAGTTGTTGACAAGTTCGCCGATGTCCTTGGCCCCGCCGCACAAGGTGACATCACGACCGCCGCGCTAGTGAAGCTGGTTAGAAAGGCCGCGCAATTAATGAATGAAGCCGGCCGCGCGGCCAGAACCGTGGACGGTCACCCTTGGAACGACCTATCTCCAGGTGATCAGGCCAACCTGCTTCTTCAGCTTTCGCCGCGAAAAGGGCTTGTTCTCACCGGTACTTCGGAGGGCTCGGACATCGGCGAAACCGGGCGGCAGCGGCTTCTCTCTGCTGCCCTAGCCGCCGTAACCAGTCCAACATTAGAACGGTGAACCTCGACCTTTGGATGCTTTATTACCCCGGCCGGCAACATGACTGCCGAGCAGCATTTTGACGGTCACAACGACGAAGTTGCAAACTGCGGTATTCACAGAAGTCCATCAACTACTGCACAGTCTTCAACGCGATGATGCATTAGTGCTACCTATGACCACCAGTAAAGGCCCGGTCCACAGACATCGACTCATCGCCCAACCGATCAGCAAAACGCTACGGCGGTTTAAGTGGTCAATCGCCTGCCGGACTCTACCGGCGTGCCCGCCGACGTCGTCGATAAGCGAGCGAGCCAACTGTTGTTACAGACGCGATCGCCCCCAGCACCGCCAATAACATTGGCAAGCCGAATGGTTTCGCGTGACTTGCCTTGAGTGGCGCGTGAACAACGGTTCCTTCGCTGCGATTTGTGCATGCAGCGTCGTGAGAGTCAAGTGATCATTGCTCGGCTCCTCGCCAACGGGCATAGCGAAACCCTGATTCATCAAATGTGCCGCCGTGGCTTCCGGATCGACCGCGTCCAGAATCACTGCCAGCATCGTGCGACCGTTGCGAGTCGCTGCGGCGACAAGTGTGTGATGCGCTTTAATCGTGTAGCCGGTTTTGATCCCGATTGCGCCCGGATATGACTTC
>JBBSGY010000388.1:0-3339 GCA_038253645.1 Acidimicrobiales bacterium | reverse complement strand
CACAAACCCTTGATCCAACGCGTCTCGAATTACAAAGTTCACGTCGTTTGGTCGATGTAGATCGACAACACGAGTAACCGGCGCAGATCACACTGTCAACAGCGTCAAATCAGGGTCGGCTGAAATATCAGGGATTCATAAGGTCCTTTCGCCTGAGTCCTCTGCGCACGTACTCCTGACGAACCTCTTCGTGCCATCCGTAGTTGAAAAAACTGTCCATGTCTTCACGAGTGAAGCTCCGGATCACGTCGTTAGCTTCGAGCGAATTCATGAACACTTGGCGCGCACCGTCGATTCCGGCGTAGTGGTTGACGCGTATGCCCAATGGGCCACCACCGGTCAGATTCGTCAGCGCCCCGACAATTGATGGCAGCAGTTGACGTTGTTGGTCGACTTCCTCCTGGTGCGTCCGGACAAGGCGTTGCAACGAATCGGCTCCGCAAGCGTGAACTTTCAGCCCCGAGCTGTCGTCTGATTCCCTGACGAGGTCCTTTGATCTGAGTCTTTCGACGAGCCGGTATGTCGTGGTGCGTGGAATGTCGAGGATCCGGCTCGCATCGAGCACGCTGAGCGCGCCACTCTGCCCGAGCAACACGTAGAGCCGGGACTCGTCATGTTCGAGACCCAGCACCTCGAGGTTGAGACTGATGTCCGCTGTATTGGACATATTGTCCGTTTGCTTGGCCACGACAATGGACCTTACCGTCGGCTGCAAATGCAGCCAAGTCCTGTAATACAACAAGGTCCCACGACCAGTCCGTCCAACTCTCGGACAGATCCAGCCGACAAATGGGGATCTGTCGCGGACAGTTATGACGACGCTTATGCCGATGTTTGGAGCCACACGGAAAACGATTGCGTCCAAGACTCTTTGAGGTGGTTGAAGGAGCTGCATTCACCCCGGATTCTCGACCTTGGATGTGGCACGGGCCTTGGCTTCGCTCTCTGTCGGGGAGTTAACAGCACCATCTGCTACACGGGTCTCGACGCATCAGAGGCAATGTTGCAACGTTTTTCGTCGACGCAGCCGGAAGCAGAGACCGTGCACGCTCGGATGGAAGACGGACACGCTTCGCGTCACCCGTACGACGCCATTGTCTCATTCTTCGGCGCCTTGTCATACGCATCTTCGCTTGATTCAGTAGTCGCACAAGCATCCGAGTTGCTCACCAATGACGGTTACCTGCGGTTGTCAGTCTTCAGCCGGTTTTCGCTGCGTCGGTTACTTCGTCTGCGGCTCGGGCCGTTCGAAGACTACGGCAGCCGAAAGATTCCATCGCTCAAGGGCATTCGCACACGTACATACACGATGAAGGAGATGCAGCGCACCGCCCGTGAATATGGATTCGCCGTCGTTGCGGTAACTGCTTTCGGTGCGTTCACAGGCGTTTTGGAGCGAAGGCGGATCTGGAAGCTCGATCGGTTGCTTTGCCGGATCGCGCCATGGGCTGCTCATACGACTGACGTCGTCCTACGACGGGAGTCGCGGTGAGCTTGCAATACAGCAAAGTCGATTTGTCGGACGTACTCGCGGAAACGAATCCACACTGGCGCGAGGCGATAGTTGAATTCGCTCGGTTGAATGCGCACTCGAGTCTTCTTGGCAACGACGCGGCCGGAACCCTCGAAGAGGAATCCGGCGCATCGACGTTGTTCAAGATAGTCGACGGCAACAAGATCGCTCGCGAGATGCCGTGGCTGTTCGATCTTTACTACAACGAACTACGCGATATTGCTCAAGGGTGCACAACTGAAGAGGTCCTGTGCGGTCAGGTCGCGAAGTCGGCGGTGAATATCAACTTGCAACAAGGGAACATGCGTCACCAAGTGCACCTGGACACCAATCCGGTGACGGGCTTGCTGTATCTGACAACGCATTCCGCCGGCGGCGAACTGGTCGTCGCGCACGACTCCGAAATGTGCGGATTCGATGTAATTGAGTCAGCTGCGCCGATACAAAAGACCGTCATCAAGCCGGCAGCCGGCAATTTCGTGGTTTCTGACTTCAGGGCGTACCCACATTACACGCGGCCCCTCACGGATGATGATGATGTTCGTGCGGTCTTGGTACTGAACTTCTATACGCCGAGCTGTCGAGAGGACGAGCGCCCGAAATCCCTCGACCCGATTTTTCCCAATGAAGAAATCGACGTGCGCGACAACGAAGGTAGATTTTACGCGCCGTTCACGACATACATAGAAGGCAAGCCGATTATCGTTTATCCGGCTCGTGACGAAAATCCGCTGGATTCGGTGCTTTCAAGAAATGACCCAGTCGCCATTCACAATCACCTCAAACAACTCGTTGCATCATGGGCGCGTCTGTTCCACAGCGCGGACTATTACATCGTTGTGGTGTGGACTATCCAGCAGGTGGTTATGACAGACGTGTGGTTTTACTCGCTCGAAAACTTCACTCCGTCAGGCCCTTTGGTTGACGTTCGTTCATTCCGCGGTATGAATCTTTCGCCGGACAGCGGGATCGCCGCCGGCGATTCACTTGTCGTGTTGGGTCGCGAAGAAGAATACCGACGAAGGTGCGAAACGTTCGCGAAATACGCGGATCGGGCTTTTGGCGGACCGGATCTTCCTCCGGGATTTGTATCGTCCGAGTTCTTCACGCGCTGTAATGGGCCGGCCGTTCGCCCGGAATCGGCTCGCCTAGACCGCAGCGTTCGCGTCGCGGTATAGCGATTCGAGTTCGGTTCGTATCGATTCGAGCGGCGTGTTGGGCGGTAACACATTGCCAACACGGACCTGAATTTTCGATCGTCGCATTCGGTTCGATCCCTTACCCAAGGCGCGTTCGGTTCCGGCGATCGCAACCGGCACGAGCGGCGTATTCGTTCGCTCGGCTAGGAGGGTTGCTCCGCGTTCGAGATCTTTCACGTCAGGTCCTTCGCGGCGCGTACCCTCGGGAAAAATTACGAGGCCTTCGCCGGCGCGAATTATCTCCATACACGATCTGATCGCACCGATATCACTCTTCGATCGGTCAACCGGAACCGCACCGAGCGAGGTGATCATCCACCCTCCGACACTGGTCGCAAAAAGTTCGCGTTTCGCCAAAAACCGCAAATGCCGTTTGGTAATGAGAGAGAGTGCAGGCGGATCGAGGTGGGATCGATGCGTAGCCACGACGATGAACGGGCCTTCGACCGGCACGTTCGCGATTCCTTCGACCATTGTCGTATGGAATGTCGAGGCCATCAACCGAATAAAACCACGCATCCCAACGTAGACCCATGACCGCGTCGGAGGAAGTTGATAGCTCACAACGATGGATCGTAACCACCCAGGTCGCTAGTGCACCATCCTGTAAATACCACGTGCGTCTTG
>JBBSGY010000387.1:0-3344 GCA_038253645.1 Acidimicrobiales bacterium | reverse complement strand
CGCCCGCCATCATAAGAGGCGCCCAAGCCGTCACGGGTGCCTTACGTTTAGTAGATGGGTTTGATGCGCCAAATCGGGGAGATCTTGGGTCGTGGTCGCGCGAAATCGTCTGGTCCAGTGCGCTCGCTCGACATTGCCTACGAACAGATGCTTGCCCAGTTGCACCGAGTTCGCCTCGGTATGGCAGACGCAATGGTGGCCGAGCGCCGGCTCTCAGAAAGGCGGACCAAACTCGTCGGACAGGTCGCGGACTTACAGATTCGAGCGCGCCGGTCGCTTCAGGCGGCCGACGAGCAGGCAGCACGCTCGGCAATCGAACAAGCCTTGTTGCTCGAAATCGAGATCAACGAGATTACGCCACAGACCGAATTGTTGGGCGCTCAGTTACGTCGGTTGGAATCAGGCCAGCAAGCGCTCGCATCGCAGGTCTCCAGGTTTCGATCGAAACGTGACGCGATGAAAGGCCAGCTTGCCTCCGCGGAAGCGTCCGCAAATGCGGCTGACATGCTGGCCGGGCTGACGCAGGAATCATCCGTTGCGATCGATGGAATCAAACAAATGCAATTGGAGCTCGATCAAGTCCGCGCGCACGCAGCCGCTATTGAGGAGCTACGGGAAATTGGCGCGCTCGATTCACTTAATTCGGAATCGACTGAGCGCGTCGACGAACAATTCGAACAGCTCAAGCGCGAGCTTGAAGCCGGTGACAGTTGACGAAGCAGCCTGGGCAGGCGGCTACGAGAGTGCTTTGCGCAATGAAAGTCGCGCTCGCCGCAAACGGCTCTTCATCGCCGGCAATGAAAGCCCAAGGCGTTCAGCCGTCTGTTCGCCGGTGAACCCTTCGAGATCACGCAGGACGAGAATCTCACGTTGTTGGGCGTCGAGCGATGCAAGCCCGCGATAGACCGACTGCACAAGCTCGTTTCGCAGTGCGACTGCTTCAGGGTTTCCGTTTTGATCGGCAACGTCTTCCAGTTCGGCTGAATCGACTTGTTGACCAAGCCGTTGTCGTCTACGGGCAATTGGGCGAAGCATTTGACGGCATGCGTTACGAACCGTTGTGAAGAGCCATGAGGCAATGCCGTTTCCGGCAGTCAACGTTTCACGCGATTTCACCAAAGCAAGAAATGCTTCTTGGACCGCATCGTCGATGTCCGTATCCCGACACACTGCACGCCCATAGCGATATACACGGTCGTGGTAGAGCGTCACCAACTCTGTCAGCGCAGCATCATCACCGCGAACGGCCCTCTCAACGAGCTGCTGATGGGGAACATTCGGCACTGTCACGATGCGAGCTTACGTTCCTCCGATTCATGTTCAGGTCGATGCGAGATGCGACACGAATCACCGTCGCACGACCGCCGCAGCCGCCCACGCGAAATTGTCTGCACGAGGCCAATTGTCCAGCACATCGGACATCCGCGTAAGGCGACGAGTCCAGTAAGTGCGAACACGATCGCCACGGCGGGATACGTGGATGTTGCGTACACCGCTGCTATGACGCATCCGAATCCGATAGTGCCCCGAATAAGATGCTTTCGAAGACTTGGGCTCGCGAACGAGTAATCGGTCGTTGCGATCGAACCTTCCGCCGGCCGGGCGGTCGCGCGCACTATTTCGATTCCAATTTGCGGCCTGCAGCGGCACATGCGGGGCACCAACCAACGATCCCGGTGACGGCGAGTATTGCTCCCGTAGCGCCAGTGACGATCCGCATCCACAAGGGGTCAACGAGGAACGCGCCGGCGATGAGACTTGCGCCGAGAAGCACTCTTGACCACTGTTCCCATTCGTGAATGTTCTTTCGATACAACGTATTTGCCAATTTGTGAACCTCAAGTCTCGATTTACTTAGGTGAGATGCTTACGGCGCGAGAAGGATTCACGTTTTTGGAAGAATATGAATGATTTCGCCTGACGCAGTTGAATAGCGTCAATTGCGTGACTCTGGAGGAGGCATCATGGGGGTATTTGAAGGGCAACGGGTGCTGATTGCGATGCACTCAGCTCATTGAGTCTCGACATTGGTTGGATGGGCTATCTCGTTTTTCCTCTCGTTGTTCCTGATGACGAAGTGTTGACCTACGGGCGTTATTTCAATCCGGCATTTCGGCGTTCCGGAGGATTCGGTGACAGGAAATGCCCAAGGTCCGATCGCGATGGAGAACTCGATATCAGCATCTCCGGAGAAGCAGCCGGCGACGAGTGCGCGGGTCATCTCGCGGCAGTTACCCTCTTGCAGTGGCCATCTCATACCGCGTTGGTGGACCAGACGATGCAGAACGAATCAGTACGATGCACCGGGCTGAAACGGGCACACGCTCGTTGGCGGAGAACCCGTCTTTGTTTGTCGCGCACCCGTCTGTGATGGATTATCGCGTCGCGAGCGCCCCGCCGTCGACCACGAATATTTGCCCGGTGATGAACCGCGCCGTTGTCTCACTTGAAAGAAAGTGAACCATCTCCGCTATATCGTCAGGCTGCCCAACGCGCCCGAGTGGGTTCCACCTCCAAGCGGAATCGGCAATCTCTTGCTCGGTCATACCGGCGAACATTCCTTCGCGACACATTGGTGTGTCGATAACCCTGGCGCCACGGCGTTGCAACGGATCCCGGTGTGCGCGTACTCGCCGGCAACCTGGCGGGTAAGGCTGTTGATTCCGCCTTTGCACATAGCGTATGCGGCCATACCTGCGGACGTTGCCTCGGCGTGCCGCGAGCTGATATTGATAATGCTTCCGCCCTCACCATTAGCGATCATTGAACGCACGGCAGCGGCGGTGCCCCAGAACGAAGCGGTGAGGTATACGGCCACACATCGGTCGTACTCATCTGGCGAGATGTCATGAACACTTCCTGACGTGCGGAATCCGGCGTTGCTAACCCAGCAACGAAGAGCTCCGAGTTCGCCGGCTCGATCGGTCACTTCCGCATGCAGCCCGAAGCGGGACACATCACCCTGCATCGTGTGGTATCGCTCGCTCGCGATCTGATCCCGTGTCGCATCGAGTTTCGTACTATCGACGTCTACTCCGATGACGATGAAGCCGGCGTCCAGCATTCGTTTTGTGATTGCCAGACCGATGCCGCTGGCGCTTCCGGTTATTACACACACTGCAGGAGTCATTGACTATCACCTCCTCACCTCGAATAGCGTTCTGCACGAGCTTAAGGCCGCCGTTGAACACATCGTTGTGGCCTAAGGGTCCACGTCGAAATAGCTGAAGCGCCGGGATAAACCGGCATGGAGCTGAGGATGAAAGAGCCTTACATCGAAGGAATAGCGAGCCACGATGGCCCCGACCCCACGCGTTCATGCCCGTAAGGACATGGGCGGAAGT
>JBBSGY010000386.1:0-3353 GCA_038253645.1 Acidimicrobiales bacterium | reverse complement strand
TTGAAGAAGAGCTCAACGCGCTCAAACAAGAACTGCAACTCAGGGTTTGACTGGCAGCCTTTACCTCCCCTGACTTTTAACCAGAAAGACCGAGTTCAGGGGCCCGTTCGTTTTTGAACGACGGTCATCGTCTGTAGGTGCTGTCTTGAGAGAGAACCTCAGTCGATGCCGGCGTCGGCCAGCGTGTCTTTCGTGGTGACTGGAAACCGTGCTGCAGGCGTGCTCTTCGTTGTGGTCACCGCTGCCGTACCTCTGTTCGTCTGTTTTGACGAGATGAAGCGGAAGCTCTTGATGCGGTGGCCGCATCTGTTGGTGGACGCGCGCGGGTGACAACTCGGTCACGTTGAGTGTTCAACGTTAAAGTCAAGATGAAATATTCTGCCCAAAACGAGCGATCGGCAAGTCGCGACTGCGGGTATTCGATAATTGCGGTTTGTGCACACGAAAGGGAAGGATCAATGTCACTCGCCAGCCAACGCATCGCCGTCGTTCATTACCTCTCGGGAACGCGGGGAAGTGTCACTGTATGCGCTATGCTGGTAAAGAAGTTGCGTTCGCTTGGTGCTGACGCTCACCTCTTTACGCTGCAAGAGCCTGTCACGAGCGATTATCTGGACTCCGATGACGTGCCACACACGTTCGTTGCAAGGGCTGAGTTCAAAAACTCACTCCGCGATCAGGCTTTGCGTTCTTCGACCCTGTTGGCGGACAATCTCGATATTGACGTACTGCGCCAATACGACATCGTGCACATTCATGAGGTCATCGATCATATGGCGATCAGTCGCATTCGCGACAAAATTCCGAACGCGCTCATCGTGCGGACGATGAACCATTTTTTTGATGATGGCGAGGAGTGGTTTCTAGAAGCGCAGCAGCGAGCTGTGGTGGAAACTGATCAGGTCATTACGGTCAGTCAGTACTGGAAGGACCGTGTCTACGAGAAGTACGGAAAAAACTCGGTAGTTATATACAACGGCATGGACGCGGAGGCGTTCCAGGAGGCTCCAGAGCGCCTTCACGGTCGGTCACCGCAAAGTCAATCGAACGACAGCATCGTCTTTCTGCACATCGGGGACTTGTCGCCGCGCAAAGGTAGCCTCGAACTCGTTCAGGCGTTTGCGGCAGCGAAGTCAACGCTCTCAGGGATCAGTGTGCAGCTGGTTGTTCTTGGTGGCCGTTCGACGGATCCGTACCGTGAATATCGAGCAAATCTTGACGCTGAGATAGCGCGCCTCGGGTTGATAGTCGGGAAGGACATTGTCTTGCGAGGAAACGTCGACGGAGCCCAGCTCGTGAACGCGTACCACGGCGCAGACGTCTTCGTCTTTCCCTCGCTGATCGAGGGATGGGGCCTCGTTGTGTTGGAGGCAATGGCAGCTGGTTTGCCGGTCATCATGAGTGATTTGCCTGTGTTTCGAGAGTTTGCCGGACCGGACGATGCCATCTTCGTCCGTCCAGCCGATGTCGGTGATCTGGCTGATGCAATGCAAACACTTGCACTGAACCCGGAGCGTCGGGTTGCCCTAGGAACCCGAGGTGCACCCATCGCTGCGAGGTACTCGTGGAGCGAGATGGCAGAGGCGCATGCATCATTGTTCGATGCGCTGCTGACGGCACATCGAATCGGAGAAGCGGACGCCTAAGCCAAACTCGTTGACGCGGTGAAACTGTCAACTGCGACTGCGGAATAAGCGCTACTAGCGCATCGACGGAGGTAGTCCCGAATTCCGTAGAACTTCGGCACGCAGACTTGCAGCGGCTCCGGTATGCGACTTGTCGAGGTCCGCCGCCAGATTACGTAGTGCAACCTCAGCGGCTGTTGCGCCTTTCTGGTGATACGCGTTGCGCATCTTCATGGTCACCGTTGAACGCAAACCATCGGGCAAGTACGCGATGACGTTGCGGATCTTGTGTTCCTGGCACTTTTGGATCGTCGGTCGACGACCGACTTCTTTTCGTGAGCTGGATCCCGGGATCGATCAGCGCAGTGCCGAGGGGGATTATGGCTGAAGCTGGTGGAGACATGTCATGGTGGCCAACGGCCGACCATTTCGCCGACGAACGAAGGATTCGTATTTGTCCGCGCAATACCGGCGCATTGCTGCACGGCGAGGACCAAACAAAGCAGCTGTTGCAGTCGCTAACAGCATTGCCGGTGCGATTTGGCACGTGCTCACAAAACACGTTTCCTATGAAGACCTGGGTGGCGACTATTTCGAACGTCGCAAGAACCCCGATAAGGAGGCCCGCCGGTTGGTTGCACCTCGATTGTTCTGGCGCGCCCCGTGCACGGAATCGGGCATCTATTTCACTTCAGAGGGTTTTTCTGTTCCGATCGAGCCGAGCACCAGGGACACCGGGGCAAGCGTACGATCTTCGACGTGACCAGTGCTACGGAGACAGAGGACACTTTCGCCGTCTATAGGGATCGCATCGGTGCCCACCTTCACAAGCTGGCCGACGAAATTGGACCACGTGCTATCGGCACCCCGGAGTTGGCCCAAGCGGCCGACTACATAGTTGAGGTCGTTACCACCACGAAGGGGCGGCTCTCGAATCACGAATCAGTCGCGCCCTCTTTACCAGGTACACGATTGCCGCTGGCCCAGGACGAGAGCTGTGTGGCACACATTTCGGGGAAGCAAAAGAAAGTGGCAATACTCCCGGGAGTCTCGACCCTTCCCATATCGGCCGAGTTGATGCCGGTCACGCAGAAGATTTATTCGAGTATCGACGAGTTCGAGGCATTTCCTTTTGAACGCGGCAGCGTCGTGGTTATTGCAGGCGGCACGTTCCACGAGTCCGAAGCCTGTGAAAAAGCTGAACCGGCCGGCGCAGTTGCGTGGTTTCGTGAAGGTCATCCCGGTCTGTATAGCGGTACGTGTGCTCGACGGGCATCGGTGCCAAAAGTGGCAGGATTTGCGGTCGACGAAAACACCGCCAGACATTGGACAAGTAAGAACGCAGTCGTCAGCGTAGAAATTGATGTTGAGCAGCGCGACATACAGCTTCGCAACTTTGTCGTCGACTTCGGTCCCGATGAAACGAAGCCGTGCTTTGTGGCTCACTACGACAGCAAGCCGATGTGCCCTGGTGAGAATGACAACGCCAGTGGCGTGGCCGTGTTGCTGGCCATGATCAAGTCATGGCCAGTCGAGCGGCCTGCCCGTTTCATCTTCTTCGACGGAGAAGAGGCTGGACTCCTTGGCTCGACGCAGTATGTAAATGACGTTGTCGCCGGTGGTCGACTCGATGAGTTCGAGTTCATCGTTTGTCCCGATTCGGTTGGGCTGGGCGAGATGCATCTGTATTCGGCTGACAACTTCGGGCCATTTCCAGAGTCAATTCTT
>JBBSGY010000385.1:0-3365 GCA_038253645.1 Acidimicrobiales bacterium | reverse complement strand
GTCGAGGTGACCGACTTCGGCTGCGATTATTGACTGGATGCATGCTGACAAGGATGAATCGCGAACGGTGATCGTCTCGTAATAGTCAAAGTTACGCAGTTTCTGTTCGGGTGTGAACTCATCCGGACAAAACAGCATCGCGAGTGCCAAGTCGGCCTGCTTGACAACCTGTTTGCGATACAGATCGAAGTACGGATAGTGCAGAAGTAGCGGATACTTGTCCGGCGGTGTCCCGTGAAAGTCCCATTGTTGGTGACGCGTGAAGCCTTCCGACTGAGGGTGCACCCCGAGCACATCATCGAACGGAATGAACATCGCGTTCGCTGCATCACGCCAAGATGCCGCCTCCTCGAAGTCAACACCAAGAGAGTTCGCGCGTTCTGCATGTCGCGCACAAGCGTCGGCTGCGTTCAAGAAGTTGCGACGAGCCATGAGATTCGTGAACACGTTGTTGTCCGAAATTGCGCTGTACTCGTCCGGTCCCGTCACACCGTCGATGCGGAAGTTGCCGGACGAATCATGGTGTCCGATCGATCGCCAAAGGCGTGCTGTTTCTACGAGGAGTTCCAGACCGACTTGCTCTTCGAATTCGAAGTCGGCCGTAATTGCAACGTGTCGACTCACTGCGAATGCAATGTCAGCGTTGATGTGAAATGCAGCGGTGCCCGCCGGCCAATAGCCGGAGCATTCTTCGCCATTGATGGTTCGCCATGGAAATGCAGCGCCTTGGAAGCCGAGCTGTCGTGCACGATCACGCGCCATGGGAAGCGTGGAATGCCGCCAACGCAATACATCTGCGGAGGCATCGGGCATCGTGAAGTCGAGCACGGTGAGGATGTGAGCCTCGGTGTCCCAAAATGCATGACCGTCATAACCAGGGCCGGTCAGTCCTTTTGCGGAGATCGGCCGGCGTTCTGCACGTGCCGCCGCCTGAACGGTGTGAAATAGCGCAAACCGGACCGCCTGTTGTAGTTCGCTGTCTCCATCCACTTCGACATCTGCGCGTTCCCAGTATTCGTCCAGATACTTTCGTTGTTCCGAGGCAACCGCATCCCAACCGAGATTGCGCGCGAGGCTGACCGCTGCTGCAACCTGGTCGCGCATTGCCGGCAGCGACCGCTTTGAAGACCATCCGTATCCGACAAACTTCGTCAGACGCAGTTTCTGCCCGGGCCGCACGACCGCAGTGATCGTGACACGACCGGTATCGGGAAACGAGTCAGAAGTCACTTTGACAGATTCAGGACCTTCGATGACGTGATCCATTGCTGTCGCGACCCGAAGCTGACTTCGCTTCGTCTGGTGCACAAGGGAAACAGCCGTGCCCGATGCGCCGTGATCTTCGGACAACAAGGGAGAAGCAAGGACGGCGGCGGCGCGAGGGTCATCAAATTGCGCGGGCATTTGTTCGTTGGCAACCAACTCCGACTGAAGGACAATGCGTAGTTCCTGGTCTACCGGCTCGACTTCGTAGCGGATCGCGAACAAAGCACGCTGTGTCAGCGAGACGAGTCGCGTCGAGTTCACGCGAACAGCCTGGTTTGCGGGAGACACCCACTCGGTACGGCGCGTGAGCGTGCCGGTCTTGAAGTCGAGAATGCGTTCGTGGTTGCGCAGTTCCCCATAACGAACATCGAACGGTTCGTCTTCAACGGTGAGGCGGATAAGAGTTCCGTTGGTCACGTTGATCATGGTTTGTCCGGATTCGGGGTAGCCATAGCCGGCTTCTGCGTAGGGGAGCGGTCGTAGTTCGTAAACCGAGTTGAGGTACGTGCCCGGCATGTCATGCGGCTCGCCTTCTTCGAGCGTGCCGCGAAGACCGATATGTCCGTTGGAAAGCGCAAATAACGATTCGGTCCGTCCCAAAGTTTCCAAATCGAGTTCGGTTTCACGCAGGCACCATGGGTCAACCGGATACAGCGGCGTATGGGTGTCGGATGTCGGAGAACCGTGGAGGCTGTCTTTAGGCGGATGGTTGCCGCGAGTCCTATTCACGCCAGCAACTCCGCGAGATCTTCGACCGTGATATCGGCGCCATTTTGTATGAGCGCGGCGCTTTGGTTATGCCGGTCGACGCCGGCGACCAACCCGAATCCGCCGGCACGTGCTGCTGCTACTCCGGCGAGTGCATCCTCGAACACGACAGCGTTCGCAGGCTCGACATTGAGGCGCCGCGCGGCTTCGAGAAACATGTCGGGCGCCGGCTTGCTTCGCAGTCCGACCTCGGCGGCCACCTCGCCGTCA
Organism: Acidimicrobiales bacterium; assembly: GCA_038253645.1. GTDB lineage: Bacteria > Actinomycetota > Acidimicrobiia > Acidimicrobiales > JBBSGY01 > JBBSGY01. Next base: position 1,121 of record JBBSGY010000385.1, on the reverse strand, counting down.
ACGCGAACATCGAACAGGTCCAGGAGGTGCACTGATTCAAGAATGATTCGCGTGTGGCGACTCGATGAGACAACTGCAGTTTTTACTCCCGCATCACGTAATGCATGAATGAGTTTGAGCGAACCTTCGAAGACGTGCACTCCGTGCTCGTCGAGCAGTTTCATGACGAGTGCATTCTTGCGGTTGCCGATGCCATGCACGGTTGCGTTGTCCGGCGCGTCAGTGATCTCGCCTTCAGGGAGTTGAATTCCGCGTGACGCGAGAAAATCACGGACGCCATCTTCGAGGATTTTGCCGTCGACGTACGCGCGGTAGTCATGCTGTTCCTCAAACGGCACAAAAGGCGTGCCTGCAGACTTCGCGCGACGGTCCAGAAACTCATCGAACGTGACTTTCCACGCAGATGCATGAAGAGATGCTGTATCGGTGATCACGCCATCCATGTCGAACAAGGACGCTTGGATTTTGCCGTCGAATAGATTGACGGGACTTTTGGGTCTGTCGGTCATATGGGTGTTTCAGTCATATGCGTCTGTCGGTCATAACGCGCATCTTCGCATGAGAATCGCCCGATGCATAGCGTGCTTTGCCAAACAGGGAATACGTTCGAGCCGGGAGCTACTTCGCCGGTATACCGATAGCAATGATAGCGATGTCGTCCGTGGGCGTTCGGATCGACCCGGCGAAATCATGTGCAAGCTTGACGATACGGTCGACGGCCTCGTTTGCCGTGTGCGGTGTTTGAATGGTCAACTGCTCGGCCAGCTGCTGCTCCGTGATTACGTGTCCCGGAGTGTCCGTGACACCGTCGGTGAACATCACGAGCACGTCTCCCGGGTGAAGGGTTACGCCGGCCGGCTCGTAGCGGTCTGTCTCTCCGATTCCGATGCCGAGCACGAGACCATAGTTGCCGACCACCTCGATACCGCTGGTCCGAAGAACGAGAGCGCGTGGCTGACCCGCAAGACTCAAGACGGCTTCGATGTTCTCACCCGTAAGGTTGAGTGACAGCAGACCGACAGCGACAAACGGGTGTTCTTGTTGACGTAGCGCCGCGTCGGCAAGGCGAAACGAATCCGACGGGCTGTCACATCGCAAGGCAGCGGCCTGTAAGACGTGTC
>JBBSGY010000384.1:0-3369 GCA_038253645.1 Acidimicrobiales bacterium | reverse complement strand
CTCATGCGTTACGAACACAAGATGCGCTTCGCCACGCACGCCGGTTTGTTCCATTGACCGTATCGAGACCTCGTATTCCCCGAAAGCTTGTGCGACAGCGGCGAGCACGCCGGCAGCATCTTCGACGTCAAGCGTCAGATAGAAGGCGGAAGACTGCTCTTCGAGTGGCCACAATGTCGCGTTGCCGGGTCGCGCGAGTCGACCCGAGCCTCCGTGACGAAGATTGTGAGCTGCGTCGATGAGATCACCGAGTACCGCGCTCGCTGTAGGTGCACCGCCCGCGCCACGCCCGTAGAACATGAGCTCGCCGACGTCTTCACCTTCGACGAAGACTGCGTTGAACGAGAGACGCACCGACGCGAGTGGATGATCGGCAGGCAGCATCACCGGATGCACACGCACTCCGGCACTCCCATTGTCATGACGAGAGATAATTGCGACCAGCTTGACTGTGTAACCAAGGCGACCGGCAAGATCGATGTCTTCCGCAGTTATTGATGTAATGCCCTCGGGATGCACGTCTTGCGCTACGACTGATGCGCCGAACGCAAGATTCGCGATGATTGCCGCCTTCGCCGCGGCATCGAGACCTTCGACATCTGCAGTCGGGTCAGCCTCTGCGTAACCAAGTTCTTGCGCTTCGTCGAGTGCAGTCTTGTACTCGACACCCTCTTCGGTCATGCGGGTGAGGATGTAGTTGGTCGTGCCGTTGAGGATTCCGACGACCCGCGAAATACGCTCCCCTGCAAGCGACTCTCGAAGCGGGCGGACGAGCGGGATGCCGCCACCTACGGAAGCCTCATACAAAAGGTCGACATCGTTCTCTTTGGCAATCTTGGCAAGAGATGCACCCGCCAACGCCATCAACTCTTTGTTGGCGGTTACGACGGGCTTTCGCGCCTTCAGCGCAGCCTCGATAAGCGACCGCGCCGGCTCGATAGTTCCCATAACCTCAACGACGACCTCGACGTTTTCGTCTGCGACCAGCTCTTCAGCGTCATCGGTGAGCAGCTCTCGGGGCACATCGACGTCGCGGGCCTTGTGGAGATCGCGAACGGCGACCCGGCGAACATCGAGTTGAGTGCCGGTTCGGTCGGCTATTTGAGTTGACCGGCTGAGAAGCGCAGCGATCAAGGCGCCGCCCACAGTTCCACACCCGATTACTCCGATACCTACCCGTTCAGCCGCTTCGATTGGTCGAACCTGCGGGCTCTCTTCACTCATGCGACGAGAGGCTACAAGTCGAGACGGACCAAGTCTTCGTAAGTCTCGCGGCGAACGGCAACCTTCACATCGCCGTCTCTGACGAAAAGCACCGGGGGACGCGGAATTCGGTTGTAATTCGACGCCATGGAGTACTGATACCCACCGGTCACCGGCGTTGCGAGAATGTCGCCGACCGCCGTGTCGGCGGGAATCAGGGCGTCTTTCATTATGAAGTCGCCTGACTCACAAAGTTTGCCGACGATATTGGCCTTCATCGGCCGGATCGCCTCCGGTGAGCGAGGAAGAAACACCTCGTACGGACTGCCGTAAAGGATCGGACGCGGATTCTCGTTCATGCCGCCGTCGATCGAGACGAACTTGCGAACGCCGGGCACGTCTTTGATGGTGCCGACCGTGTAAATGGTGATCGCTGCATTTGCCGAAATCGATCGGCCGGGTTCAGCTGTCACACGAATGTCTGATGGAAGGTTTGACTCCTGAACTGCTTTTTGGATGGACGCGCCCCACTCCGTAATCGTCGGAACGGAATCGCCTTCCATAAAGGCGACACCAAGACCGCCACCGACACAAAGCTCGGTAAGTTCGTTCTTGATAACAAACGGCTCGAGAACCTCAACTGCTTTTTGAAACGGAAATGTTTCGTAGATGTTGCTGCCGATATGCGCATGCGCGCCGACAAGCTCGATTGCTTTCGACTTGCGAATTCGATCAACCGCGTGCTGCGCATCGCCATTGCCCAGCACGACACCGAACTTCGAATCGTCGATGCCGGTGACAACGAATTCGTGAGTGTGCGCTTCTATGCCTGGAGTGACTCGAAGCAAACAACGTACGGGCTTAGCCGGACTGAGTGATTCGATGCGCTCAATTTCATCAAAGGAGTCGATGACTACAAGACCGACCTTTGCTTCGATAGCTTGCGCAAGTTCTGCGTTGCTCTTGTTGTTGCCGTGAAACACGATTTGCGAAGGGTCGACACCCGCGCTGAGCACTGTAAACAGTTCGCCACCGCTGACAACATCGAGACCCATTCCGCAGCGCTGCGCGAGGCGCGCCATCTCACGACACAAGAACGACTTCGACGCATATGCAACGCCATCAGGAAAGGCTTCGACCGCTACATTGCAGCGATTGATGAGGTGTTGCTCGTCATAGACATATGCAGGCGTGCCGTATTCGGCCGCAATGTCGAGCAAACGAACACCGCCGATCGCAAGTGAACCGTCTTGCGCGATCGATGCGGTGTCGGGAAAAAGAAACTGAGGAACAGGTGCAGTGCTCATGAACCAGTTGTCGCGAGCAACCGCTTTACCCGGACAATTAGGTCTGGCGGATCAAAGGGTTTCGTCATGTACTCATCCGCTCCGGCTGCGATGCCTGCCTGCTCATCTTCGGGGCTGGCGTTGGCCGAAAGCAAGATCACCGGCAAATCGCGGGTGGCAGCTTGTTCACGCATCGACTTCAACACTTGGAAACCGTCAAGCTTCGGCATCATCACGTCGAGGAGCATGATGTCAGGCGCAAATGAGGTCACGGCCCGCAAACCTTCCTCACCGTCAGCGGCCGTCGCCACCTCGAACCCTTCCATTTCCATGTTGACGCGCAACAGGAGTTGGATCACTGGATCGTCATCGACGATGAGTATTCGCGGTTCGCCCACCAACAGGAGTGTAGGAGCGGATTCACAGGATCAGTGCACGACCCGATCGGAGCGACGAGTGACCCTGGGTACACTGCTCGTGACGCCCCCGTAGCTCAGGGGATAGAGCACCGCCCTCCGGAGGCGGGTGCGTTGGTTCGAATCCAACCGGGGGCGCCAACCAATAACTGAAATCCGAAAAGCCCCTTAAAGCGACTCCCCGCGTGTTCTCTACCGCCCGAAACCGCCCCAACTCCTACCGCTCCTTCTGGAAGGCGTATCGGAACCCCCACCGACAGGCCTAACCGTTGTGCCTGCGTCGGGCTCATTCAGCCGGGTTCGAGGCTTGGAATCGGGCTCGGGTGCCGGAGACTCGCCTCCGCTAGCGGTAGTTTCCGAAAACTGATCCAACTCGGGCCTTCATCCGTCTGAATCTTCGATTTCCGAGAAATATTCACGCACTCTGACCAGCGCGTGGGCGATTTGTCCGTTCGCAAAATTGG
>JBBSGY010000383.1:0-3398 GCA_038253645.1 Acidimicrobiales bacterium | reverse complement strand
GGCATTCTCACGCGTGACGACGCACAGATTGTGTTTGTCGATACGCCCGGAATCGGCAAGCCACGTACATTACTCGGCACTCGCCTCAATGAGTCTGCGTATGACGCATTTCAGGGTGTCGACATCGTGTTGTTTGTTGTCGACGCTACAAAACCGGTTGGAACGGGCGACTTACAAATCGCCGAAAAGTTGAGTCGCGAGGCGCTTGTTGTTCTCAACAAAGTCGACCGCGCAACCCACGAACAGATTGCAAAACAACTTACGATCCTTGGCGAACTGAAATTTGCGGAGTACTTCCCTGTCTCGGCCAAGACGGGCGATGGGGTCGATGAAATTGTTGACGCGGTTATCAAGCGTTTGCCTGAGGGCCCGGCGTTCTATGAGACCGAAGTAATTGGTGACATGCCCGAAGAGGCGTGGGTTGCCGAACTTGTTCGCGAACAATTGCTTGCTGTAACGGATCAGGAGTTGCCACACTCGATCGCGACACGCGTCTCCGAATGGGAATGGCCGCGGGTAAGAGTCGAAATACTTGTCGAACGGGAGTCACAAAAGGGAATTGTCATCGGCAAAGGCGGCGAAGTGTTGAAAGAAGTCGGCATTCGTGCACGCAGACAACTCGAAGCGGGCGTGTTTCTCGAGTTGTTCGTCAAGGTCGACAAAGACTGGCAAAAGAAGCCCAATTCACTCGATCGCTTGGGCTATTGAAGAAGTTGGGTTATTGAACTTGGGTTATTGAACAGCGATTGGCGCGATGGCATCGACACCGATGTTTCGCGCCATGAAGAACAGAGCAACTGCGCACGCAATTGTCAGGCTGCTGCGACGGCCGATCCGTGGCATCGGCAACGGTGCACGGCCCAAGCGTTCGCTCAGGAGCGCCGCCCATACATAGATCACAATGGGTATTGCGATGACGAACAACATGTTGTTGTGCAGTGCAGCGACGAGATCACCGTGGGTTAATGCATGCAGCGCACGTGTTGCTCCACAACCCGGGCAATACAGCCCGGTTGCTGCGTTGAATGGGCAGTACGACGTCTTCCCTGGCTGATACGCGTAAGCCGCGACTGCTGTCGCAATGCCGATGAAAGCCGCGCCCAGGGGCGCGCCGACGCCCGAGACAGCTCTATCGACAAGACGGCTAGTTGCTTCCACCGAGTGTCGATCCAACAATTGCCAGAGTCCACAGGGCAATCGTCGCGAGCACGCTGACGCCGAAGACGATCGTGCCGATGATGCACATCTTCTTGGCCAGCGACGAATCGGAGATTGCGTCGGTGTAATTGCCAACGGTCTTCTTGTTGTTTGCACGCGCTGAGAAGACGATTCCTACAATGCCGAAGGGCAATGCAAGAAGCGAGACACAGCAAAAGAACGAACCTGCGGTAAGGATTATCGACCAAACGAGATAGTCCGATACCTCGACCGGCGGCTGGGCGCCAGATGCGAACTGAGGCCCTTGTGGGGGCGCACCCGGAGAAGCGCCCGTCGGTCCGAGCGGCGGGCTTTGCGGAGTATCTGTTGCCGACGATGGCTGAGGAGGCTGCTCGGGTTCCGGACTTGGCGCCGTGCCGTATGGATTTTCGTCGCTCAACGTCAGGCTCCTCGCCGGTTTGCTCTACGCAAACCTTAATTCGGCTCTACGGCTCCGGCGCGGTCGGTCTCGGTCGGAACTTCACCAGGAACCTTCGGAACCTCGATATCGACGGTGACGGTGCCGTTCTTTTGCTCCCACAAAGTCACGTTGAGCACGCTCGCGTAAACGAGCAGCCTCCCGAGAATCGACAGCACCGCGAGGACCGCAAACGCAGCGCCGATCGTTCCGTACAGGGGTGACGATCCGCCGAGAAACCTGCCGAACATCGAAGCCGCCTGTTTCAGGATCTCGAGCCCGATGCCACCGAGAATCGACCCTGGGAGATAGGCGCGCCACGGAAGCTTCTGACGGCTCAGTACAACAAAAGTGAACAGCCATAGGCCAACGTTGACAACCGCAGCCGCCAAGACGCTGAAAACCACTAATAGAACGCCCTTCGCGACGATTTCTACTGCAGCTGTCAAAGCGATCGAAGTACCAAAAAACAACAGCGCGCCCGCACCCCACCCAAGTCCACGGAGCTTGTCTTTTATGCCTCTCCCGGTGTGTTGCCATGTTGCGTCGAGCGCGTATTCGATTGCCGCTACCACGCCGAGCCCGCTCCAGATGAGTCCCGCAAACCCCAGGATCGATGCGAACTTGCGACTGTGCGCGGCTTTGTTCAGCGCATCACTGACTGTCTGTGCCGACGGTCCACTGAGTCCTAGACTGCGAATGATCTCGGCTTTCGCGCCGACACTGTGGTTGGTGAAGAACCCGATGATGGCGATCGCTACCAAGAGTGCCGGGAAGAGCGAAGTAAACAGGTTGAGGGTAACGGCCGCTGCCAGGTAAGAGCCTTTGACGCCGGCAAAGCGCTGCTGCATGCGGAGCACCACGCCTACCCACGGCCGGCGTGCTGCCACGGATCCGAGCAATCGCTCTAACAACTGATGCCTCCTGAGTTTCTAAGCCGGCACGCTCGCCCACGGAAGGTAACGTCCGACTCGATGAGTTCGCCGCAAGTAGCCGTTGCCAGAGAGCGTCATGGCATTGATCCGGCCAACGTACCTGTGCATGTCGCCTGTGTGATGGACGGCAACGGCCGATGGGCGAACGAGCGAGGGCTGGCGCGCACCCAGGGCCACGAAGCCGGTGAGAAGGCGCTGTATGACGTTGTACAGGGCGCTCTCGAGGTCGGAGTGCAGTGGGTGACGGCATACGCGTTTTCAACAGAGAACTGGGCACGCCCACAAGACGAAGTCGAATTCCTCATGGAGTTCAACGAAGAGGTCTTGGAGCGTCGCGGCGCCGAGCTGAAAGAACAAGGCGTCAGGCTGCTGTTCGCCGGGCGGCACGGGTTTCCGGTCCCCGACAGTCTTGCCGCAAGTATGGATCGTGTCAGCAATCTCACAAAGGCGAACTCTCGCCTCACACTCACCGTCGCGTTCAACTATGGCGGGCGCGCTGAGATCGTCGACGCGGTTCGGGCGCTTGTTCGCGCCGGTACTCCCGAATCAGACATAGATGAGGCTGCAATTCGTTCCCATCTCTATGTTCCGGACATGCCCGATGTCGATCTGATGATCCGAACGTCCAATGAGTTCCGCATCTCGAACTTCTTGTTGTGGGAAGTCGCGTACGGGGAGTTGTTTTTCACTGAGACGTTATGGCCTGATTTCAACCGGGAAGATTTGTTTACCGCGATTCGTGAATATCAAGGGCGCCGCCGTCGATTCGGCGGCCTAGACCCGGTCGAGCGATCCTCACAAGTCGCTGAAGACCAAGTTGTTGAAGACCAAGTTGTTGAAGATCAAGT
>JBBSGY010000382.1:0-3401 GCA_038253645.1 Acidimicrobiales bacterium | reverse complement strand
TGCCATCCGCAAACGTCGAATGCGTAATACGGCTGGGTGCCCGGGAAGTATGCATAGTAGCCGTCGCCTTGCGACGACTGGTACTCGTGGTTGCCGGGAGTTGGCTTGGTGATGTCTTTGAAGCGGCCCCATGTCGGATCGTATTGGCTCTTGAATTCCTCGCTGGTTCCGTTCTCGTAGGCAAGGTCACCCAACGCAAGCACTGCCGTAGGAGCAGCCGCTTCAACAAGTTTCGCGGTGCCTTCGGAGTTGTTGTCCGCTTGCGCTATGTCGCCGGCCGCTGCAATCACGCAACCGGCGGCGCTTGCCGGTTGTAGGTACGGCGAGAAAGCGGAAAATCCGGAGGTCGCCAAAACTGCCACGGCGAGTACGGGCTTGGACCAATGAAGCCAGGACCTTTTTACAACTATGCCTCCGTACACAACTTCCAGAGTGCCGAACTATTAACACCTTGTGTGTTGCAGTTCGATGATTGTTTGGAGTTGTTTAGTGCTCGCTAGCTCTTAACGTGCGAGCGAAAGTTGTGTGCGTCCAAATATGCTCACCGCGATCCACGCGACCACTCCTGCAGCGCACCACAGACCAAGACCGATCGATGCAAGCGTTGTAACGCCGATGAATACGCCACCCGTGAATTGGCCCATCATCAGACCGATGAATGGCAACAGGATCATCGGGCCGGCCTGATAAGCGGCTTGAAATGACTCGACCTTTGCAGAAATGACAACGCTCAGGCCCAGCGCGAGCGCGGCTGCTCCGGGCGCTACCCAGAACAGCAAAAGAATCCACGAAGGGTTCGGAAGTGCAATGCCCATATACGGATGAAGCGTTACATCGACGGCAATGATGTACGGCATCGAACCGACGGCGGCAACGATCACCGCCGGTATCCACGCTGCAAGCACCTTGCCTGCCATCAACTCGATGGTGGTGACGGGCGTGCTCAACAGGTAATCGAGAGTCTTACGTTCGCGTTCGCCGGCGAAGCTGTCAGCGGCGAGTGCGCTCGTAAGCATTACCGGCTGCATCAAGAAGAGCGGAGCCATCAGCTGCACGAGAAGGAGGTACATAACCTTGCCTTGGGGCGCAATGTCGGGCAATACGTTCAGCAGCGGAGCGGGGAAGCGGTCGAGCAACGGCTGGATTTGCGCAGCGTCCTGCCCTGCAAGGCTGCGCGCGGCGAACGCGACGCCGACCGGCATGATCACAAGCGACATGATTCCTGTGAAAATCATCGGTATCAATACAGCTTTGCTCGTCAGCGCGGAATGAAGATCGTGCGCAGCAATGCTGCGAATTCGGGACCAGTTCATGCCAGTGGTGCTCCGTGAAGCGTGAGGTAGGCGTCCTCGAGCGTTGGCATTGTCGAACCGATGCGGATTATGCGGGCACCGGCTAGTACGAGCGTGCGGACCGAATCCGCGATTGCTTCTCGCTCGCGTGCTTGAAAAGAGATCTTGTTCGAGTGGCTCTTGATGTCACGTACCGAACCAAGAACGTGGAGTGACTCGACCAGCGCAGCGGTAACTTCCTCGAATTCGATTTCGACGTCGAGGTCACGCATCAGCGGACGCATGAAGTCTTGCGTCGAACCTGATGTGACGATCTTGCCGTGTTGCAAGACGACCACTTGCTGGCAGCTGCGTTCGACCTCGCCGAGGTCGTGCGTGCTCATCAAGACAGTTCCACCAAGCCCTCGAAATTCGTCGAGCATCGTGCGGAAGTCCTGTCGAGCGACTGGGTCCATGCCAAGCGTCGGCTCGTCGAGCAGTAACACGTCCGGGTTTCCAGAGAGCGCGCGACATAGTGCAAAGCGCTGCTTCATCCCGCGACTGAGGGTCTTCACGGGTTTGTCGAAGTGGTCGTAGATGCCGAAGCGCCTGCCCCAGTTGCCTCCGGCTTCTAAGGTTTCGCGGACGTCGTACCCGTAGAGATTGGCGTGGTAGCGAAGCGCTCTGTTGGGAGACTCGCGGTCTGAGAGGCCGAGAGTGTCGGTGACGACGGCCATGCGGCGGCGCACGGCCGATTTCTCCTCTGCAGGGTCGGCGCCGAAAACCCGGACCGAGCCCTGGTGCGGGCGGAAGAGCCCGTTGACGAGCTTGATGGCGGTTGTCTTGCCTGCGCCGTTATGGCCCAGGAGGCCTGTGACCTCGCCCGGAAGGAGCTGGAGTGTGAAATCGTCAAGGGCTCGATGGCTGCCGTAGGAGAAGGTGACGTTGTCTACCGAAACCACCGGCGAATCACGTGTGCCCGACTCCATCGACGCCTGGCTCTCGAGGAGCGTTGTGGCAGATGGCACCTCCTCGTATCGGCTGTTCCTGCCCATTCCTTGATTGCGCTTCTGCAACGATTTTTCTGGTGAATTACCGATAATGGTCGTCAGGAGTTCTAGTTTCTAGACATGTGTAGAAGCATCAAGACATTGCGGACGGAGCCTGAATACAACGACGAAGACATCCGTGCGGCGGCACTGCAATATGTACGAAAGTTGAGTGGGTATCGCGCGCCTGCGAAACGCAACGAAGAGGTGTTTCGGCGCGCCGTCGATGAAGTCACCGCGGCTACGCGGACGTTGTTGAGGGATCTGGCTTAGGCGTTTAGCGCGAGCGCCATTAGACTGGCTGTCCCTTGCGCAGTAACCCCCTCTGGCGAATCACGCCTTACGTCCGACCGTATTGGCCCGCTTTGACCGTAATGCTGGTCGGTGCACTTGGCGCGCAGGTGATTTCTGCATTTTTGCCACTCGTCACGCAACGCGTGATCGACAACGCGATTGCCCACGGTGATCGCAGGGCGCTCCATACCCTCATCATGCTGCTCGCAGTTCTCGGATTTCTCGAGGGCTTCCTTTTGTTCCTACGCCGCTTCGTGCTTGCTCACGCTGCGTCGACCATGGAAATGCGGATGCGGCATGATTTCTACGCGCACCTGCAACGTCTCTCGCTGAATTTTCACAACGAGTGGCAGTCGGGCCAGCTGCTCACCCGGGCAATGAGCGATTCAAACATGATCTTTCGCAACTTTGTTGCTTTCGGCGCAGTGTTTTTTGTTGCGAACGTCGTCACATTCGCCGTAGTGATTGTGTTACTGGTGCACCTGAATCCTGTACTTGCCTTACTCACGACGATCGCTGCGATTCCTATCGGCATCGCCGCAATCCGATTTCGCGAAAAGTTTCGGATGGCCTCACGACGCCGGCAAGACAGTGAAGGCGACCTTGGGACTTACGTCGAAGAAGCAGCGCTCGGCATGCGGGTTATTGTTGCCCGACATCCAGAATGGACACGGCGGCGACACTGTGATTGCGCATGTGCGAATAACCGTATCGCCGCTCGTGAACAGGCTGTCGTCACTTGGTGCTCAACGTGACGCTTTGGTCAACATCGTGTCGTCAATCTGCG
>JBBSGY010000381.1:0-3423 GCA_038253645.1 Acidimicrobiales bacterium | reverse complement strand
GGCAAGTCATCTGGCTCTGCCGGGTGGCAACGCTTCGTGATGCGTCGCAATACCGAAAGGAACCGTCGTCGCTTGTGAGAAGTAGTCGCACGGCAGTGCTTCAGGCCGTTGCGTGTCTCGACGAAATCGACAGCCACGTTGCCAACGCCGCCGTGTTGCTCGCATTGGAGGAGGCACCGGGCAGCTCCGGAACCTGTTCGTTCTAATCAACAGCCAAGTGCCCCCGGCGCAGCTCTAACTGCCCGAGGGCCGGATCGCCCCTAACTGGAGGGACAACCATGACCGAGCCTACGCAAGGCTCTCGACCCCGGATGTCGGACGACGACATTGCCCGCAACCTGGTCTTTTCCGCCGGTTTCGGAATTATGGAAACGACCGAAGACCTCCTCGAACGCTTCGATGGCCGAGGTTGGAAGCCTCCAGCCGAGATGGCTCAGGCCGTCGAGGAGGTTGACATCATGATCGCCATGCTTGACCAAGCAATTGTTCACGCCCGAATCCTGATGATCCGAGCCCTCGACTACCCCGGCGAGCCCGACCTTGAAGCCTTTGAGGAGGTTGGGTAGGATGCATTTTCGCAGGTCAGCGAGCTAGTTCTCAAGATTGGCCCCGCATGGGGACGGCCGCTTTGCCGCTACCGTGAGCCAGTGGACGAGCAACCGTTGACCGGCGGAAATGCGAACGTCGTCACGCGTGTCGGCAATACGGTTCGTCGCTCTGCGGGGCCTTGGACTCCATCGGTGCATGCCTTCCTGAATCACCTTCAAGACGTTGGTTTTGACGGTGCTCCGCAGGCCCTCGGCACCGACGAACTGGGCCGCGAGATTCTGACCTTTGCCGAAGGTCAAGTTGTTTGGCCCGATCATTTCTCCATCCTTGATCAGACTCACCAGTTGGAACGTGTTGCGATGCTCATTCGCGACTTCCACGATGCGTCAGCGAGCTTTGTTCCGCCGCCCGATGCCATCTGGCAGATCCTTGTACCCGCCGAAGGCAACGATCTCATCGTTCACAACGATTTGGCTCCGTGGAATCTCGTGGTCGGTGACCGGTGGACATTCATCGACTGGGACTGCGTATGTCCCGGCTCACGGCTTTGGGATGTCGCCTACGCGCTCCATGGCTTTGTTCCTCTGTCGGCAACGACAACATTGCCAACCGACTCGATGCGCCAACGCATGCGGGCATTCGTAGACGCGTACGGCCTTGATGAAGAACAACGATGTCTACTCGTGCCGATGCTTTCCCGTCGCACACAATCGATGAGCGACTTTCTACTTTCGCAGTCGACACTTGGCATCGAACCATGGCGCGGTCTAGTCACAGATGGACACGCAGACATCTGGCTATCCGACACGGAGTTCATCGAAGAACGAGAATCACAATGGCTCGACGCTCTTCTCGGCTAGTTGCGATCGACACAGCAATCGAAGTGTGGATCTGATGCAAAGATCGGCACCATGACGAACGACACGTTTCAAGTAGCCGGTAGTGGCGCAGCGATCTACGAGTCACATGCGTCGCTGTTCATGAAGCCTTTCGTCGACGCCCTTGTCGAAACGCTGATGCCAGCCAGTAGGACAACGGTTCTCGATGTTGCCTGCGGGACTGGCTTCGTTGCACGTCACTTGATCTCGACTGTGCCGGACATCGAAGTAGTTGGGGTCGACATGAATCCTCAGATGATCGAGGGCGCACGCCAACTCGCACCAAAAGTGACATGGAAAGTGGCTAACGCAGATCAGCTGCCGATCGAAGATTCGTCTGTCGATGCCGTCGTCGTTCAACAAGGAATGCAGTTCTTTGGTGACCTCGATGCCGTAGCTGCAGAATTCATGCGAGTGACGAAGTCGCGAGCCAAAGTTGTTGCCACTGTCTGGGCTGGTCTCGATACGTGTCCGTACTTCGCCGCACAGTCATCAGGTCTTGCGGCATTCATCGACAGCGGTGCCGCAAGAGACGTTCGACACGCGGTGTCATCCGACAATGCCGGGAACGTCGGGGCAGCATTAGAACGTGCCAAGTTTGACAACGTGGAGTCATCGCTGATCGAAGCGAATGTCGTCCTGCCTGCAGTCGGCAACTTCGCAGTGGAGCAGCTATCTGCCACGCCTTGGCAGTCGTTGTTTCAGGCCGCGTCGAGCTCCGACCGAGAGTCATTCCGCGAACACATGGCAACTGAGCTTTCAGCGTACAAAACCGATGCTGGGTGGAATGTCCCGTTCGCATCGCACCTCGTTGTCGCCGAGCGATCTTGACGTATTGACTCGACGAAGGAATTGCATCCGATGAATGTTGCTTCGTTTCAGGGCCCGATATTCGTCGACAACGCCAGAGATGCAGTCCACATTTTGCGAAGGCAACTGACAAGGTGCGAAGCAGAGAATGTCGAAATGCTCTGCACACCGGAAGCGTTTGTCGGAGGCCTGGCCGACGATGCCACTGAGCCACCGTTGTTTGCCATACGGATCACCAACGACTTGTGTCCCGACGAGCTGGAGTCACTTGCTGATTCTGCGGTCACGTCTATCGTCGGTTTCACCGAGCTTGGACACGGCGTCACTATCTACAACTCCGCTGCAGTTCTCGGTCAAGGTCGATTGCACGGTGTGTATCGCAAAGTTTTCCCAGCACAACATCGCTCGTCATACGCCGCTGGCAGCGAACTGCCTGTGTTCAACCACAACGGCACGACATTTGGAATAGTGATTTGCAACGACGCCAACTATGTCGAACCCGCACGCGTGATGGCCAAAGTCGGCGCATCAGTTCTCTTCGCTCCAATGAACAACGCTCTACCTGTCGAGCCCGCACGACGCTCATTGCAAGGGCAGTGGAGAACGGCATGAGCGTCGTAGGAGCAGATGTAGCCGGTCACGATGAGGGTCGCACTTCATACGGAGCGACTGCGATTTATGACCATGACGGAGAGGTTCTCGCATCGGCCGAACCACTTACCGACGGCTTGGTATTTGCTGAGATCCCGACCAGAGACCGTCGTGGACACCAGGGTGGGACGTCGAACGCAGCAACAACGCTGTTGTCAGCCAATACGTGGAGACATTCGCACTGAATCGACAGCCCTGACCCACATCACGAAACGGAATGCGGGCTCGTAAGACACGTGCGAAGACTACGCATCAAGCATTGACATGCAGCGCGCTCGCTACCCTGCGACTCCATGCATCGAATATCTGAGTCGCCACATCAGCTGTTGATGTCGTAGTCGTGTCGACATCCAGGTCGTATGGACCGAATGAATGCACACCGTCAACCTCGACGTGCGTGCGGCCTTCACCGACTGCTCGATCACCTCGCACCTGCTCGCGTCGGTCGATCTCATCGACATCGCAATGGACACCCACGAGAAACACGTCGCCTTCAGTCAGGAAGGAGCTGAGATCGGTCCGCCATTCCGGTCGC
>JBBSGY010000380.1:0-3441 GCA_038253645.1 Acidimicrobiales bacterium | reverse complement strand
CGAGCGTGATGACGTTCAAAACCGTGTGACGACATACGTCACGCATGACACGCGAAGTTAACGTGTCGGTTCGATTGTGATGTCTTTCACGTATATCGAGCTTCCGCCGTTCGCTAGCGAGACAACAAAGGCGGCAAGTTCGTGCGGATTCATGTGTCCTTCCAATGTGTTTGCGTCTGGCGCGATCGAGCCGGGAAACACGTTTGTAATTTGATGGTCGGCACTCGTGACCTCTTCTTGCAAAGCGCCGAAAAAATGAGCCGAAGCGGCCTTCGCTGCTCCGTAGGTCGAGTTGCCGGCGTGCGGTGATAAAGCGCTGTCGCTCACTAAATTGATGATGCGCGCCGATTCAAACTTCTCCATCAATGTCTTTGTCATGTGAACTGCGGTCAAATAACACGCGCGAACCGACTCGACTGCGGCATCGTCGGGCTGCTCAACGAACGGACCTTCGTAATAGTTTCCGGCGTTGTTAACCAGACAAACGTCTGCCGTTCGGTCCACTGTTTTCCAGAACTCTCGACATTGGTCAAGGATCGCAGGGTCAAGCACCGTGTGCGTCCCGGCGCCCGAGCGACTCGTACCGGTTACCTCCCAATGCTCGCTCGAAAACGCGCTGACGAGCGCACCGCCGAGTCGGCCACTTGCACCGGTGATGACAGCAATCCTCATGACGCGCAGTCTCTCATTTTGTGGCCTCGATGTGTATCAGGGGTGCGAGAAAGTGGGCGAGCCGAAGGTGCTCCGTTGCATCGAGGTGAATGCCATCAACTCTGCTCATCACTGCCTGTCGAGAGGCGTCAAAAAACGCCATGCCATGTGCCTTTGCCTGGATCGCGAAGAACTCAGCAAGTTTCTCAGTTCTTTCGGTCGCACCCTTGAATTGATCGTTGCTGTCCAATGCGGAATCGTCGATGATCGGAGACGCAACGAGTGCGAGTCGCGGCAGGTCTGCCTGGAGCTCTTCGCACCGGCGCTCTGTTATCGCCACGTATCGCGAGATACTCTGCGCGATTTGCTCGGGTTCGCGTGTTGCTGCATCGTTGTTGCCCAAGAAAATCACGACTAGGTCGAGCGGAAAGTGCGACGCGAGAACCGGGCCGTATTGCGTGGATCCATCGCGATCGCGAAACATAGGGTTTGTCGCTTGCAGCGTTCGGCCACGCAGCCCTTCCTCGATGATCTCGAATCCATCGCCGAGCATTGACTGCACAAGGCACGTCCAACGAATTGACGGGTCATAGCGTTCGAATATGCCAGGGACGCGACCCCAGGTGTTGGAGTCACCGAAGACAAGAACCCTCTTCGCCGAAGGGTTCACATTCATAGCGACATCGAGACGAGCGTAATGCGAACCGATCACGACAAGCCACTACTGTGAATCGAAGCGAACCTCAGGGAGAAGTCATGCGCGAAGTCGCGGTGGTTACGGGTGCCAGCTCGGGAATTGGCGAAGCGACGGCTCGGCGACTCTCCGCCGACGGATTCGAGATTGTGACCGGCGCGCGCCGAGTTGATCGACTCGAAAATATTTCAGCTGAAATAGGTGGACGGTTTTATGAGCTGGATGTGACCAATCTCGATTCGATTCGGCAGTTCGCCGAAAGCGTTTCCAGCTGCAGCGTGCTTGTGAACAATGCGGGTGGCGCATTCGGGCGTGACTCGGTCGAGAATGGTTCAGACGACGACTGGCAGCGCATGTATGACGTCAACGTGTTGAGCGTCAAACGACTTACTCAGGCGTTCTTGCCAAAGTTGCGCGACAGCGGCGACGGGCGGGTTGTAGTTGTCAGCTCAGTGGCTGCGACTGAGCCTTATCCGGGCGGCGCCGGCTACAACGCAGCGAAGCATGGGGTCCACGCGGTTACCCAAGTGCTTCGCATGGAAACGCTTGGCACGCCCGTACGTGTTATCGAAATTGCTCCGGGCGACGCAGAGACAGAATTCAGCAAGGTGCGATTTTCGGGCGACGAAGAAAAGGCGGCTGCGGTCTATCAGGGAATGACACCGTTAACTGCGGATGATATTGCAGATTGCATCTCGTTCGCTGTCACCCGGCCGAAGCACGTGAGCATCAGTTATGTGGCGATCATGCCTGCGGATCAAGCAACCGCAATGATGATTCATCGCACCTAATCAAGTAGTGCCGATTCGCCGATTCGCCGATTCGCCGATTCGCCGACTTGACGCTTCGTGCGACGTCGTTTCCTCGGAGGAATTGAATAACTTGCCCTGCCGTTCGCTCGGACGGTACGCGGTGTGTCAGGATCCCAAGGCATGGGAAAAGTCGCAGTATTTGGAGCCATCAATCAAGATGTAATCGCTCTTTGTGAGAGGCGTCCCAGGGCAGGTGAAACGGTTTTGGGTAGCGCGTTGCTGCACCTTCCAGGTGGAGTCGGCGCAAACCAAGCAGTAGCCGTCGCGAGCGCTGAAACGGAATGCGTGCTGATCGGAGCGGTGGGTGATGATCCAGCCGGCACGCAGCTAATTGCCTTCCTCAACGAACGCGACGTCGACACGACACACGTTCGCACGATCGACGATGCGCCCACGGGAACAGCGATAATCGTTGTCGACGCGAGCGGCGAAAACAACATCGTTATCGTACCCGGCGCAAACAACTACGCGAGTGATTCCGGCGCAGTGGAATTTCAAGCCGGCGATGTCTTGTTGACGCAGTTCGAAATTCGCATCGAGACAATCGCCCCGTTTTTCGAGCGCGGTCGACGTAGCGGATGCATAAACGTGTTGAATCCCTCACCTGCAGCACCGCTTGCACCTGAGTTGGCTGCTCTTGTTGATGTTTGTGTGCTCAACGAGTCTGAACTCAAGGCTCTCAGCGGCGTACCCGTCGATGTCAATGACGAACAATCGATTATCCAGGCTGCCCGCTCACTTCTACCCGGCAATGCAACAGTTGTTGTTACGCTCGGTGACCGCGGCGCAATCGCGATTCAGCCTGATCGAGAAATAACAGTGCACGCCGCAAAAGTCGATGTTGTCGACACGACCGGCGCTGGTGACTGCTTTGTCGGTTCGCTTGCCGCGTGTCTCGCAACGGGCCGGCCGATTCGTGATGCGCTGGACTACGCGAACCGCGCCGCGGCCATCAGCGTTACCCGGCAAGGTGCAGGCCCGTCAATGCCCACACGCAAAGAAGTCCTCAGTTGATCCAGTCGGCGACGTGATCAAAAGCGAGCTGTTGGAAGGCGCGCGTTTGGGGATGAGTATGTTCAGTGTCACCGGGAATTGAGAAGCCGTGGTCTGCGCCTTCGATCGTCATCAGGTCTATCTCCAGCGAACGTGCCAATCGCGCGGAAACCTCATACGGGATGCGCTTGTCCTTTGTTCCGTGAGCCAGTAGCACCGGGACGGTAAGTTGTCGAAGCATTGCTTCACAGTCGAACAACGATGCTTCATTGATAAGGGCACGACTGATGG
>JBBSGY010000379.1:0-3448 GCA_038253645.1 Acidimicrobiales bacterium | reverse complement strand
TGGGGATCAAGCCAAACAGACTCACAGCTCGTGCAGCGCCGAAAGTTCCATGTTCCCGGCACGCCGTAGAGGTGATCGCGAACATCAGAATAAAGTGTGGTTCCATCTACTCCACAAACAAGGCACTCCGGCATAGGCCGGCTTCGCACGTCAGCGGCCCTTGCTGCGAACGATCGACCTGAGAGTGCGCCGCACAATCCGCGCATCAAGAAGCAACCCCTGATGGCGCAAATAATAGAAGTCGTACTGAAGCTTCTGCCGAGCGTCACTCACGCTTGCACCGTATTGATGACGCACCTGCGCCCAACCGGTGAGGCCAGGGCGAACAAGGTGCCTTACGTCATAAAACGGAATCTCAGCCTCAAGCTGTCGCACATAGTGCGGCTGTTCAGGCCGCGGACCGACGAGAGACAGATCGCCCCGCAAGATGTTCCACGATTGCGGTAGCTCGTCGATATGAGCCTTGCGCAAGAAACGACCCACCGGGGTTATGCGGGCATCGTTGTCGCTCGTCCACAGCGAGTCTTCGGCACCAGGTCGCATCGTTCGGAACTTCAACAACACAAAGACTTCGCCGTTGCGACCAACTCGGTTTTGCCGGAATAGCAAAGGCCCCCGGTTGCCCAACATGTTCGCGACGAGGATCACGATCGCACACACGAAACCCGCCAACGCCAGGATAAGCCCCGCCACGACGTCCGACCAACGTTTTATTCGCCCATAGCTGCGATTGTGGAGTTCACTGATGTCGAAAAGCAGCGAAACACGCTCGAGTTCGGACACCGGCAACTTTTGTAGCCGCTCTTCGTAAAAGAGCGAGAGCGTACGAACGCGTATGCCACGCTTATGAAGCGCCACGACCTGGGCGACAACTCCTTCGTCGGTGAAAGCGTTGCGATCAAGAACAACGATATCGGCTCGAGCCTGGCGCACTACGTCCACCAGGTCGTTTCGCGCAACGTTCTCACCTTCAATTTCGATGCTGGCCACAACCCGGCCCGATTGTTGGGGCATGCCGTGTAGCTCTTCGCCGAGGCGCTCGATTTCTGAAGACGATCCGACCACCACGACGCGGATGCCGGCCAAAGGCCGCTTGCCGAGATCGTCCGCAAGAGCGGCGACCAGCGAATACCAGGCCACCGCAAACAGAACCGATTGAAAGACGACGAACCTCGGCAGCAATTGTGCGCCGACCAACAACTGCGTAATAGAGATCCCGACAGTCGCGATAGCTCCCGCTGCGGCGGCAGCGCCAAATGCCCATCGATAACCTCCCGCCGGCTCCTCCGGCAGCCCGACCGCGTAACTCGCCGCGACAATGAATGCAATGAAAGCAATGGTCCATGGCAATCTTGTCGAGGCGAAAAACTCATATTCGCCGACATACCGGCCATGCGCCCATGCAAGCGAAATCACCGCCGCCGCCATGATCGAATGGGTCAGAACGCGCAGAGCAACAGCGAGCGGATTCATGGTTTGAGCCTCAAAGTGACAACCGACATTCCAGCTGCCGGAACCTTCCGCTCACTCGTCACGCTATAACTATGAGCAAAGTGGCCAAGGTCGGCGCTCGCGTCCCTGGTCAAGAGTAAAACTACGTTTTGACGCGTCGCGGCGAGGCGCTGTGCCGTTATGTCGACGTGCTCAGCGTCAGGAACGAGCCAGCGTTTCGTATCCACCAACTCCCAAGTGAGCTGCGGCACCAACAACATCGTCGAAACGATGTATGGATGTTCGCCCTTTGCCTGCAATTCGTCGATGCTCTGACTGGTCGCATCAGACAGCCTCGCCACCGCCTGGTGAGGCGCGCGAATGCCCTGCACAGCAAGCAACGACGTTGTTGCGGTAGCTATAACCATGAGACTTATCAAGACTTGCCGCGCACTCGGCACTGCTTCGATCGCACTGTTCAGAGCAACGAGCAAGAGCGGTGTCGCCAAGGGAATGAGGAAAAGAAAATACCTACCGCCCCATTCGAGGCCACCACCGGTCGAGTATTCCGTCAGAAGAACGCCGATTGCCGAAGCAGCGCAGATGATCGCGACACACTGACGTGAATCCGACTTGTTCGACCTGTAGCGCAGAGAAACCAACAGCGCGAGCCACCCAACCGGAAACACGAGAGCGATGCCGGAAATCGCTGACGGAGAAGCAAAAATCGCGACTGAGATATACATAGCCGCCGCCAAGCCGAGAAGTCCGACTGCGACGCGAGACTCTTGCTTCATTAAGGCATATGCCGTGAGCGCGACCGCGCTGAAAGCCAATAACACCAATACCCTTGTGATCTCAGGCGAGTTGGACACCCCGAACCATGTCGTGAAGAAACCAAGAAACCGGTCGCTGAAGAAGGAGTTCGGCTCGGCAACCAACGGAGCCGGAAGCAACGTTCCGATCAACCTGTGCAGCGCAATTTTGTCGCCGATCGCGGCGCCCGCCGTCGCGACCACGGCGAAAAGCGAAAGAACCGCGTATCGAAGGATGAACCTCCGTTTTTTAGCCATCGTGACAACGAGCGCAAGCGCGAATCCAGGGCCCAGAAATACCGCTTCAGATCGCACCGCTGTTGCGAGTCCACAACATGCTATGACTGCTACTCCACAAGCAAAAAATCGCGATTTACTTTCAACTCGCACAGCACGAAGCAATGCAAGGGTTCCGAGGCAGGCAAGAGTCGATGCAACTGTGTGCGCGACTACAAGATACGCATAGAAGAACACCGGACTTCCGACGCCAACCAACCACAGTGTGGTGCGTTCGCGTTTTGTACCGAGTTCTCGCGCAAGTAGGGCTCCGAACAGCGCCGTAGTCCAAGCACCCAACGTCGACAGGCCGACCATACCCGACGTGCCGGATACAGCATCGATCTTTGAAAGCACCCATGGATACACCGGGTGCTTGGGATAGAAGGCCTTGCCCAACGTTCCGCGTTCGGCGTAATAAGGAACGGTGACCCAGCCGTCAGGGTCGATGCTCGAAGGCGGCGGATCTACGAGCCACCTTCCGGTCTCGTTCAAATGACGAGCCTGCAGAAGCGACACGCCTTCGTCCGCAGTCACCGGAAAGAACGGACGCGTGAGAACCAGTCCCAATACAAGCAGGATGCCAAGAGCGAGCGCGTGGGTCCAAAGGGGCGCCGACCAGGCGCGTTTCGCGGCTTCGAGGTTCACGGGTAGAGGCTTGCAGGACTAGGGCCGGATTGCAGCCATAGTGCTTCATCGGAAGAACTCATTCGCTGACCCAGGCTCCTAGGAGGACAGAGGCTCCCTCTGCCGGGCGTCAGATGTACGAAACGCGTACCGGAAGAGCTCGACAGCGAGCCAGATGAGCAGGCCGTCGCGACCGACGATCATGAGGTTCAAGATCGCGTTGCCCTCGATGAACTGCTGGTAAAGCTGGATGACAAAAACCGTTATCCACGCGCCGGCAATGAAAATCTTTCCGGGCC
>JBBSGY010000378.1:0-3455 GCA_038253645.1 Acidimicrobiales bacterium | reverse complement strand
CGGGCTGCGTCGGCGTCATCGAAGAGGTAGATCACATCAGGGCGCGCATCAACGGCGGAGATAACTCGTTCGACAATCTGCAGGGTCTTTGCAGTGCCGACCACGCGAGCAAGACAAAACGAGATGCGCCATGGACCGCCGGCGGTATCTACGGCAGGCAAAAGCCGGCCAAACCGCTGGTCCCTCTGTGCCAGATAGTCGATACCGGCTGAGCTGCCTGTGTCGTATCGCATCTGCTCTTTGAAAATTAAATAGCGGTCCGCCGTACTCTTTGCCGTGAGCGTCGGCCCGAACCTCTCGAGTGAGTGGCGCGTCATCAACCGAGGAAGTGTTTGAGTGGTTTCAGTTTGAAAGACGCATTAAATGAACATCACATTGGACCTGCAGCCGTGGCGCGTAGTCGTGCGCGATGACGCCGAGCCGTATCGGTTTGCCCCGGCTTCTGTGATCACACGTTCCGTTACGGCGCAACCGTCGACGATTCAATTCGAGACGTGCGCAGTCGTCCAGGTCTACGCGCAAATGGGCGGCGTCTCGCCGACTGCACTTCTAGGCGGCTCGTTCTGGACTTCGACCAACTCTCGTTTGGAAATGAGTTTGAGTGTCGGACAACAAAACGAGTTTGGGCCATTAGTGAAGGACATGTTCAACGAAGAGCTTCACCTTGGCCTGCCGCTCGAGTACAGCGAAGCCATCTTCAATGCCCTCGGAAACAACGACGGTGTCGAAATACCGGCTGGAGAACTAACCGTGTTCGCATCAGCACATGATGAAGTGAATTCCTCGCCATTTGCTTTTGGGCGCGCAGCTGAATTGCTGCGATGGGCACTTCTCTCGCGAGCATCCGGCGATGGCAACGCACTTGATCTTGAACAGTTGATTGCTCGATGGAAGTCGTGATGGACTTTCAGACACAGCCGGCGGCGAAAAGCGCTTGGCGGCACTGCCCCACACCCATGACGAACAGAGGGTGAGGGTGAGGGTGAGGGTGGGGGTGGGGGTGGGGGTGATCACATGAAAAGGGCGCACT
This sequence comes from Acidimicrobiales bacterium, assembly GCA_038253645.1. Classification (GTDB taxonomy): domain Bacteria; phylum Actinomycetota; class Acidimicrobiia; order Acidimicrobiales; family JBBSGY01; genus JBBSGY01. The sequence continues at coordinate 2,425 of JBBSGY010000378.1, read as the reverse complement.
CGACACGTAAACTCAAACGTGGGCTGCTGCTCGCACCCGGTGCCGGCGCGGATTCGAACAGTCCTGCACTTGTTGCCATCGAAGATGCACTTGCGAATCGGTTTGTCGTCAGACGCATGGATTTCCCGTATCGAAAGGCCGGTCGACGCGCGCCAGATCGCCAACCCGTATTGCTGCAAGCCATTGTCGACGAGGCAAACGCTTTCGAACAAGAAACCGGGATCGCGCTGAAAGACATCTACTTCGGTGGACGTTCGATGGGTGGGCGTATATGTTCGATTGCAGTCGCCGAGGGTTTGCCCGCAGCAGGGCTGGTTCTTATCAGTTACCCGCTGCATCCACCGGGCAGGCCTGACCGCCTCCGCGTCGAGCATTTTACCGACATCGGCGTGCCGGCACTGTTCGTTTCAGGAACGCGCGACGCGTTCGGATCGGTTGCCGAAATCAAGAAACACACACGCAAAATCAACGGTGACGTCACGCAGCATTGGATCGATGGGGGTGATCATGGCCTGCGCAAGTACGACGCAGAGGTCGCCGAAACCGTAAGTAGCTGGCTGCCTTAGCGCGCAGACGCGATGTCGGATTCGCTCCACTCGATGCGCGGCGCGTCGGCCCACAAACGTTCGAGGTCGTAGAACTCGCGCACTTCGTCGAGAAACACGTGGACAACGAAGTCGCCGTAGTCGAGAAGTACCCAACGCGCTTCGCTCAAACCTTCGATTCGCAACGGTGAAGGACCGCCGATTGCCTTGATACGACTTTCAACTTCTTCGGCAATCGCCTTTACCTGACGATCGTTGGACGCAGACGCGATGACGAAGGAGTCGGTGATCGTAAGCAACTCGGACACATTCAAGATGACCGGATCGATGGCCAGCTTGTCGTCTGCAGCCAATGCTGCGGTTTGGGCCCATCGCTCCACGACTTTGCGATCGACCGTCTTATTTTTGGAAACCTGGCTCGTAATGCTCGTCACTCGGTTTTTAGAGGCCTTTCCTCGGTCCGCTTGTACCCAATATCGGCTCCAAATGCGTTGATCTTGATATCAAGAATACAGACCTGCAGCCGTATAGACAGCAAGAGCTGGTGCAGGGACCAAGAAATCCACCGATTTGCCGGATTTGACCCACTTGCGCAGGTCGGTGCTCGAGATATCGAGGGCCGGCATATCCAGCCGGCGAACCCGCCAGGGAAGGCCGAGCAACGGAACCGGCGCCCCGGGACGGTCGACAACGAGGATCTCGGCGAGGTCTGCTATCTCTTCTGACCGGTGCCACGTCGCCAATGTCGCGATCGAATCGGCCCCACCGATCAGGAACAGCTCTGAAGAACCGAGCGATTCGAGCGTATCGACCATGTAAGACGGGCCACCACGCTCGATCTCGACCCGTGAAGCTTCGAACCCGGCGCACCCGTCCAACGCGGCCTCGACAGCCTCGAAACGCACCTCCGCAGGCGATACATCTTGAATCGTCGTCTTCTGCCAAGGGTCGTTTGCGACGACAAATAACACCCGATCGAGGTTTGCCTCGGATCGGGCAATGGCCGCTGCGACAAGATGCGCGATGTGAATGGGGTTGAATGTTCCCCCGAGGATGCCAACGCGCTCACGACGATCCATAACCCACCTTACGATGGGCGCTCGTGTTGACCGCTTCGCTCCTCGCAGCCACAGGAGCCGCCGCCCTAAAGCCATCGAGTGACCCGAACGGCATCTTTCCCGATTGGGCACCCCGCTGGACAGATGAGACCGCCAAGGCCCTGCTCATTCTCATCGTCGCCTGGCTGGTGCAACGAATCATCCGCCGTGTCATTAAGCGCACGATCGTCGGACTGCAGGGCGACATCGCACAACGCCGGCTCAGCAGCATCCGCCGGCGAACGCCGCGAGCATTTCTCAACACCGGTGAACACGTCACGCTGCGCAGAGCTCAACGTGCTGAAACGATCGGTTCGCTCCTGCGCAGTGTCAGCACGGTCGCGGTCACGGTCATCGCGGCATTCGCGATAGCCAGACAGTTCGACCTCACATCGTTCACGCCATTCATTGCAGGCGCGAGCATTGCGACAGCGGCCCTCGGCTTTGGTGCGCAAAACGTTGTGCGCGACTTTCTTGCAGGCATCTTCATCGTCATCGAAGACCAATATGGAGTTGGGGACGTCATCGACGTCGGTCGCGCAAGTGGCACTGTCGAGTTCGTCAGCTTGCGCATTACCCGCATGCGCGATGCCGATGGCCGCCTATGGCACGTACCCAACGGCGAAATCAAGAGCGTCGGAAACCTCTCGCAGCAGTGGTCGCGCGCGCTCATCGAATTTCGGCTCGATCTCAAGACCGAGATATCGGCCGCGATCAAGTTGATGAAACGCGTCGCGGATGACATGTGGCAAGACTCGGCATACGCCGGAATAATCATCGAGG
>JBBSGY010000377.1:0-3471 GCA_038253645.1 Acidimicrobiales bacterium | reverse complement strand
GACCATGCCTGCTTTTTGGCAGAGCTTCAGTGTTTCGAGGAACAACGCGCCGAGCGCTTCGAGGTGGCGTTTGCGGAAACGAGAAATCGAGCGAAAGTCAGGTGTTGCATTTGCACTCAGGAAACGAAAGGCCACGTCTTCATGGCAACGAAGCTCGACCTTGCGAGAGGAACGAACGCCGGTCGTATAGCCATAGAGCAAAATCTTGAGCATGAGACGAGGGTCATACGGTGGGAACCCTTTGACTTCGACATACGACGCATAGAGCGGCGACAGATCAAGCACATCGTCAACGAGCTCCGAAACGAAATGAGCCAGATGCCCTTCGGGCAACCAGTCTTGCAATGATGGCGGCATCAAGAACGGCTGATCCTGATCCTGGTCATAGGACCGGAACGTCTTGTCGACAGGCGTTGCCGCAGCCTTGGCCTCCGATGTCATTGAATCGGTCGAGAACAACTGCTCGTCTGCCGCTACCGTGCTCATGAGCACAGCTTTGCCGATCAGGAGGCAAATCGCGAACCCAGCTCGCTACGTCACGGCATTACTGACCCACGCACCTAGTGCAACCGATCGGAACAGTTACGTGTTGCAAACCATCGCCAGCTCCTAGGGTGGTCGTATGCAAGACGCTAGAACTGCATACGCCGAAAACAACCCGCATTTAGTGAGGGTTCGTAGCATCTGTTTGGACTTGGAAGGTGCGGAAGAGACCGATCGCTTCAGCCGGCACACCTTTTGCGTCACGGGTGAGCCGTTTGCGTCCTTCGGTGGCGATCCTGATTTCCCGTACTCCGTCCTGTTCATCCCCGACCCGGCAGCTGTTGACGAGCTACTCGGTAACCCGGCTGCGATCGCGTTGAGCCAACTGTCCGAACGTCCCTGGCTGGGCTGGAACGTACAGCCGGCCGGTACTGATTGGGCCAGGGTCGAGGCTCTCCTGGCAGGCTCTTATGAGTTAACTCTTACCGGACTGTGACGCGGCACTCTGGGGTGCATCTCGTCGAGCTGGCGATAGATGTACTCGGGATGGTTCGTGATCACATGATCGACACCCGGGTGCAGTGCCAGTTCGGTAAGTAGAAGGGCGTGGTCGACGGTCCAGAACGACGCCCTCTTTCCTCGAGCCTCGAGCTCTCTAAACAACGCAGGGCAAGCGTGCGACCAATGAGCGTGGAGTGTGTCAGCACCCGTCCAATCGAAGATCTGCAAAAGCCATGCTGTCATCGGATCCACCGACATGTCGGCGGATCCGAGCCGCCGCACAACAACTCCCGGGTAGCCTTCGTAGATTGGGAAGTAGCAGTCGATCAGGCAACCAACAGTGAACTCGGACGCCACCTGACTGAGTTCTCGCACCGTTGCCGGGAGGAAGCTCGACAATACGAAGCAGTCCGGCGATTGTCCGGTGATGCGACAGTGACGTCGCACCTCGTCGGTGACAACGGCTGCGAGTCCGGCATCTTTTAATTCGAGGTTCACGACGGCGAGGTCGGTTACCCACTGCAGCGATTCACGAAGGGTTAGATGATCGAAAGGTGTGGAGCCGCTGAAGTCAAGCGTAGCTATGACGGTGCTCTGGTCCACTGGCTCGTGACTTACCAGATGGCCGTCGTCGGATGCACGGACGTCGAGCTCAATGCCGATTGGGATGCCTTTGCCGGCAGCGCCGGCTACGGATTTAATAGCGAGGAAGCTATTGCCGCGCCCTGCAGCAGTAAGCCCTCGATGAGCGAGGATTGCCACTTCGACCTCTTTACTGGTGGCTCTTGATTCTTTTGGTAGTCATACCTTATCTAAGGTTTCGGGGTGGATTCGGGACTCAACCTTCAGCAGCGAAGTTCACATTCTCATGCGTCGAGGGCGCCGCCGCCAGGCGACATGGGAGCTAACAGCCATATGACCCTTGGTTTCGCTGATTTTCTTGCCGGCGTCCTGACGTCGTCGGTCCCTTGGCGACCATTGCACAAACCGAAAAACGTGCTTCGTATGGCGCTGGCTTGCTCAATATCTCGGCTTGCCGGCATTCGAATCGAAGCATTTTGGTCTGCGGCGAGAATTCGCCAATAATGCCGTCGGAAAACACTTACGCAATCACAAAACGAGGATCTACTTTGCAACTCAGCACCGAGGACCGATGAGGAACGTCGCCCGGCGACTCGGAAGGGCGGTGCTCTTAGCGCCTCTTGCCTCCTTTTTCGCGATGTTCACTTCGGATACAGCGAATGCCGCAACACCGCACGAACCCACACCATTATCGCGTGAGACTGGCCCGGCGGTCGTCAAAGCCGATACAACCATAAAAGTTGAAGTAGTGAGCAATTTCGGGGTAAGGACAGGGTGGTTGCAACGGAATTTGTGCAGCGCGACAACTGCAAAGTGCAGCTTGGAATGTAGCCACGTTGATCAAATTTTGCTGAACGCTGACTGCAGTGATCGGGTGAAGCCGTAGGTTGTGTACGTGGCGCCGGAAACGCCGTTGATGTTGGCGTTTTGGGCTTCGAGGGCACGAATGCATCGAATCCACAATTCGCCGCATCGCCGCATCGCCGCATCGCCGCATCGCCGCATCGCCGCATCGCCGCATCGATGCCACGGTCCCAAACACTTCTGGTTGATTGCGCAGTGGCGAGATGCCAGACAGGCAGTCACCGGCATTGACTACAGCAACCGACAGATGCACAAGAGCGCGACCAAGATCGTGTTTGCGTTTCTTGGTGTGCCACAAATGCACGGGAAGAAGCGACGTAGAAGATCGAACCTACTGAGCAATGTTGCATGAGTGATGAGGGGTTGTGGTCCTCCGTTGCCGCCTTACAGGAGGAGGCAGCAAACCACCTCACGGTGCGTCAGTCAAAAGCCGGGGTGCTGAGCAATTGGGGAAGGCGCAACAGGAGTGCGTCAGGTACGAGTCGAGAAGGCGCACGAAAGCGAACCACTGGCGACGTGTCGAAGGGTTTCAGGGTCGAGAAGTTCGGTCGTGTACGGCTCCGACGCGTCGCTCGTCATCGCGTGGTTGACCTCTCGAAGCGAGCAACAGTTGGACTTCGTAGGAGGACAGCAGAACCACCGACCCGAACGGCAACCAGACGTCGTTTACCTATGACGCGAGCGGAACAAACACAACCTATGGATATGACCAAAAGGGATTGACAACTCGTGGACCGGCTGTCTCGTCGTGTGTGTGACACGCCATGACAGCGGTGCAATAGACGTTGGGCTTGGTGCACGCGTCGGCGTACAGAGAAGCCACGACACAATCGTCAACCCCAACACGATGTGCAATTCCCTTTATTGCGGCGGAATTGCAATGGGGGATACTGGCCAAAACATACCGATTACCCTTGCAAGCAGCGTCCAGTCTGATGAGGCAAACTGCTTTGATGCTGCCTACTACTCAGACACACGGAATCAGCAGTGGAACGCACAGTATTAGCCGCTGAACAGACGAGCAATCATGGCGGAGGGGTT
>JBBSGY010000376.1:0-3478 GCA_038253645.1 Acidimicrobiales bacterium | reverse complement strand
AGTGTGAACAGTTCCAGGTGCATCTCCTGCGACATTTTGTCTCCATCTCGTTCGCTACGTAACGTGACGAACGTATGAGGAAATACACGTGATCAGGCGGACCTCAGGTAGGCAAACCCACACGATTCAGCGAGGAGCCGAAGCTTTCGACCTTGTTCATGATGTTCAGTTTCAGCGCTCTGTTCTTGGCGTGCTTTCCGGGAAATATCAGACTGCTGCCCATCCCCGCGAAAATGATTCGGTCAGTCCCAATTATGCGGGAAAGCCCCTCCATTCGCTGCAGATCGAAGTCGAGACAAACTTTCTCGGCGTGGAGCATCTCTTGTTCTGTGTTGGAAAACATATCGATCGCATCTTATGGCGTCAGACATGTTTGACAAGGTCCTTGATGGCGCGATGCACGCGCGTCATTTACCGACGTCATATGGCGTCAGAGCCGGGGGCCTTGACCACCTTGATCGACACTTACGAGACGACCGTTTCCGCCCCAAGGCAACGCGCATATCGCTTGCATCTGGGTATGAGGACGCGGATCACGGAGATCTGAATCAGCAGCACTTTGCCCCCCGGACAGTGTACGGCGCGCCGCAAGAACAAAGTGCATCCGGGGTCGATAGGCGACCGCAAATGCGGCGAATCGGCTAAGCCCGTATCCTTCGTCCATGGAAGACGTGATCGCAGCCGATCTGGGCGCCACCAAGTTGACTGTTGCCACCGTTGATCAGAACCTGACCATTCGAGATCAGGAGACCATAAACGTCCGCGAAAAGGACTACCCGGCAACCATCCGCATTCTCATTGAGCGAATCAACCGTTGTGCCGGTTCGGGTGCTCGGTCCGTAGGTATTTCGATTGCAGGACTGATGGATGGAGATGGAAATATCTCTCAGCTTCACAACGGAGTTTGGTGCACATATCCATTGCTCGAGACGTTGGAAAGCAACTTGGCGTTGCCTTTCAGGTTGGAAAATGACGGTAACGCGGCAGCGTTGGCAGAATGGAAGCATGGCGCGGGAACGGACGTCGATGAATTGGTTGTTCTCGCTCTTGGAACAAAGGTCGGTACCGGCGTAATTCACGAGGGTCGATTACTCCGCTGGAGTTTCAACTTCTCGCCGCAGATTGGCGGCATCATTCAAACCCCTCACGGATTGAATTCGGCGACCTACGCCGGTGAACTTTGTGGAGGCCATGGACTCGGCGTTATTGCCGAAAGGCTTTTCGGCAGACATGTCGAAGGGCGGGAACTCGCGGCGATGGCTCGGTCGGGAGACCGGCGTGCGACAGACGCTTTTGCTGAACTCGGCGAGTGGATCGGGCTTACGGTCGCCGGCACGATCAACCTCTTTCATCCGAAGCGGATCGTCTTGAACGGGGGTGTCACTCAAACATTTGATCTGTGGAGTTCTTCAGCGGAAGCGAATGCCAGGAAACACCAGTTGCCCCATCCGGTTACAACAGAGATAGTGAAAGGCGTCTTCAGTCACAATGCGTCACTTCTCGGAGCTGCGATCGTTGGATTCGGATTCGATACCGACCTGGCGCTCTGAAGTGATTCAGATTGCAACGGAGATGTCGTCGCCGATAGCGATGCCGTACTCGTCGGCGAACGATCCAAGGTTCTTGGCGATTTCGATCCGTCCGTAGTCGTCCTTGAGGATCAGTGAATGGTCTTGCTCGACATCTCCGAACGTCCGTCGAAATGGCAGAGTCAGCGTTCTGCCGCCGGGGAGCGCGAGACGCATGGAATCTCGTTCGGCGAGCCCGAGTGAATCCCACTGCTCATGTAAGACGTTCAGGTGGAGCGAACCGTAACGGTTGACCTGAATCACGGTTGCCTTCAGTTTGCTCTCTTCGACAACCGCCTCGCCATACGGTGCTGCGACCAACGACGACGAATCGACAAGCGGCCCGAACTCTTCGATTGACACTCCGTTACTGAGATGCGCGGCGGCAGGCACAAACACGTCGCGACCGTGAAAGATGGGTGACACCGGTTGGCGCATCAGATCCGGATTCGTGATCTCATGTACTCGGCGGATACCTCCGAGCATCCGCGTTCCCGGAATCAAAACTCCGTTGTCAGGTCCGATCAGGTGGTCGCCTCGGCCGACCTCGCAAATAAGTGCCTTGCGGCTGGTCCCAACACCTGGATCACAAACGCAAACGTGGCAACCGACCGGAAGGTACGTAACGGTTTCCATTGTGCGAGCTGCAGCAAGTGTCTGGAATTCCGGAAGACCGTGCATCAGGTGGACTATTCGTGCATCCGGTGCAATGGAGATTGCCGTTCCCTCCATAATCCCGACGCCCTGTGACTGCTTGCCAAAATCGCTGGTCAACGAAATGAACTTCAACAAATCCGCTTTCATAAGTAATGATAGAGCCGGTTGTGCACGAGGCGGCCTGGGAACACTTATGCTCCACAAATGAACGCTCCACAAAATGAACGCCCCCCAATATAGTCAAATGCGGCGAGTCGCTTGGGCGAAGGATGAACCGTTCGGTGCGGAGTTCGTTGAGGTTCGATTCGGTGATGGACTGCGAGCGATCGGAACTGCAATCGGATCGCATTTGGTTCCGCACCGACTTGACTACGACTTGCTGACAGACAGCCACTTCGTCACCGTGAGTTTGGATATAACAAGCATGGGCGAGCGCTGGTCGCGCAGTCTGCACCTTTCACGTTCGTCCACAGGACAGTGGCGCTCCGACTACGCCGAAACGGGTATACCACCGTTTTCGCGCGAGCCTCCGCCGCTCAGCGGGCTCGAGTCGGCTTTGGATTGTGATCTCGGACTTTGTCCGATCACCAACGTGCTTCCCATCAGGCGCCACAACCTTCTTTCGCGCGCTGACACCGTGGAGCTGACCATGGCATGGGTGTCGACACCCGAGCTTCATGTAATTGCCGACGGACAACGCTATACGGGCTCTTCGGATGGCAGTCTGCGCGTTCGGTACGAGGCAATGGATAGGTCATTCGAGGCAGTCATTCAATGCGACCGCGATGGATTGCCAGTCGACTATCCAGGAATCGCGCGCCGGTTGAATAACGAACAAGGTGCATTTAAGGTCGACTAGTGCAGATGCCCTGTTCGTTCGACTGCGAATTTGGAACGTTTCCTCGAACAAGGGAGCATTCAACGTGGCGCGCGAACAACCAGCACGTGTTACCGAGTACAAGCAGGCGGTAGCTGCAAGACTCGGCACGCGGGGTGCGGGCCCAACTTGGTACAGGCTGTATGAGCGAGCACTCGGTGACCCCCCGTCACCACAAGGCGGAATAGTCCCCATCGCGGACATGGAACTGCGTCTTCGTGGAGCTCTGAAATCGAGTGGAGCCGTCTTGGCGACTCCAACAGAGACATTCGGCGACTTGTTAGACGCCGCAGATGTCGACGCTCTCCTCGGAGAGCGTTCGAACGATCCTGCGATTCTGCATGGATTCATGGTCGGCCTGCACGTCGGGTTGCTT
>JBBSGY010000375.1:0-3487 GCA_038253645.1 Acidimicrobiales bacterium | reverse complement strand
GTCGTCGACGGCGAGACGGGCGTGTTGGTAGACGGTCATGTGACTGATGATTGGGTGCACGGAATTCAGCGGGCATTCAACTTGAATTGGAATCCGGAGTCGCTCCGCCAGTCAACGAAAGCGTTCCAATTAGCCTCATTTCAAAGAGCGATTCGCAATTGGATCGGCTAAGCGTTGACTCGAGCAACGGTTTTCTCCAGTGCGACGCGAGTATGGCGATGGTAAAGAATGCGTCGGTGTACGAGGTGCACGCGCGAGCCTCTAACGTCACGACTGTCCGTAAGAGCGCATGTACCGGTGAAAGGAAATTGTTGTTGCCAACCGTCGTGCACTTGACACATTGCGCGCAGCTCAGTGGTGCTGAGCTGTTTCTCTCGCGTGTTTTGCCGAGACTCTCGCGTTACGAGCCACTTGTCTTTCTCGGAGAAGATGGTCCGCTAGCTGAACGCCTCCTGAATGAAGGGATCAAAGCGGAAATTCTCCCGATGTCATACATGTCGAGAGACGTTCAAGGAGATTCGTTTGCTGTCTCGAACGGCACTCGACCCGCTGTCGATTTGCTGCGTTACTCCTTCTCGCTTGCGGCCCGACTTCGACGGTTGAAACCTTCGCTAATTCACTCGCACTCAGCGAAGTCGCATTTATACGCCGGCCTTGCAGCGCGCATGACGCGAACCCCTCACTTGTGGCAAGCGCACGACCGCGTGGCGCGCCCGGGGATGTCCGCGACAGGTATCGCGGTGCTGAGGGCAGCGGCCGCGACATTTCCGAATGCAGTTGTGGGGAACTCTCAGGAGACGCTCAAGTACCTGCCGAGGCCGCTATTCGGCCTCCGAGAAAAGCTCGTGGTGCCGGGAGTGATCGACCCACCAACCGAAGATCAGATTCTTTCCGGAGGCCAACAAGAGCGCGCCTCGTTTCGAGTTGGGCACGTAGGCAGACTTACGCCGTGGAAAGGACAACATCTCTTTATTTCTGCTTTTGCTCGCGCGTTCGCGAATGACAAATCGTGCGCAGGTGTCATTGTCGGGTCACCGTTGTTCGGTGAAGATGACTACGAGCGTCGCCTAAAACGGCTCGGGCAAGATCTCGGCGTCGCGGGTCAGTTGACGTTTAAGGGTTTCGTCGACGACGTCTATTCGGAGCTTCGCGACGTCGACGTATTGGTTCATTCTTCTATAAGACCAGAGCCGTTCGGGCAGGTGATAGCCGAGGGCATGGCCATGGGCCTACCGGTGATCGCATCGCGAGAGGGCGGCCCGCTTGAGATCGTCAAGGATGGCGTTAACGGGCTGCTTGTCGAGGCCCGTGACGACCAAGCTCTTGCAACGGCACTTAATCGATTGCGCGAAGACGAAGGTCTTCGAAAGCGCCTCGGAGCAAACGCACGAAATGATGCCGAGAAGTATTTCGCACGAAATGTCGCGCCTCAGCTCGAAGATGTCTACGACCGAGTGCTATTGGCTCGGCACCATCGCGCTGCCAGGAAAACGCCGGTTCCGGCGGACTAGCAGCGCTTTGCCGTCTACCGAAACGCCTTCGTCAAAGTCGGCTTGCTCATGTCGCGGAAGCGCGTGCATGGTTCGCGATCGCAAGACGCCGGCGCGTCGATGCCATGCGTCGAACGTTGCCTGCGCGGCGCTTTGGAGGCTTGTGTTCTTGGTGTCACGAGAATGCCGGCGGTCTTTGCGGCATTCATAGCGTTGCGCGCGGCGTTTGACCTGCCCCACAACGCCGACGTCGAGATCCAGTATTTGCCTGTCGACCACCCCGCGACGTAAGGCCATTGTCTGTTTTTAGTCGCGTCGGGGGTTCAGCTCGTCGTTGGCGAGCTGTTTGACTTCACCGCGTGCGTTGCGTCGCACGTAACTCTCGAACCGGCTCTCGCGGTGCGCTCCGTGCACACGTTGGCCCCGCTCATTTACGCCGAGTTCTCGTTGCACTTCGACTTCTTTGCGTCGCACTGCAAGGATCGGTGTCTCCGGTAATGCAGATTGGATGTCGCGAACTGTGTCGGGTGACGCCATCTCCAAGACGATGGCGTCGACGCCGGTGGCTTTGGCGTGATCGACGATGACTGACGCATGGGGGGTCGAGATGGTGTCGACCATGACCTCTTGGCCAAAGATTCGCTGAAGGTCGGCATGTCGTTCAGCATCCAGCTCGCGAGCTACCAAAGCAACCCGAAGAACGCGAGCCACAGCTGGTTATCGCTGGTTTTCGGCTAGCCGTGCTCGGCGCACTAGCTCATCGAGGACATAGTAATCCGGCACCTTGCCATCCGAGTAGGCGAACTCAATTTGTTCGGCGAGGTCAGCGAGTGGCGCATCGCGATATGGCCGGTCGTTGATCGTTGGCGCGGGATCGGTTGAAACCGTTGCATGCATCACCACGCATGAAGCATACGACCATTCAGTCGCGGGGGAGCCCATCGTCAGCCGACGCATCACAGATTCCGAATCTGGGCCGGGCGTGACGCCCAGTCTTTCCACCAAGTGGTGAACCACTTCGGCAGCGTATTGGCACGGCCGACGTTTCTGACGGCTGAGGGTCATTGCCTGGGCTGCAGCGAACCGGCTTCCGCTTTCCTGTCTGACTCATGTCTCGTCATCCAGCAGTCGGAAACATCGGTCTTGTTTTATCGACAGCGCGAGGTTCCAATAGAAAAGAGATGTCATTAGTTGCCGAAAATTAGAACTTGCCCACCATGGACAAGTTCTGTAATCTGGCAACAACAGGACGGAGACGTATGTCGAACAACGCCAAGGAGCGAGCGGTTCTCGATGCCGGCCTGGCGCAGTTACGAGAGCTCGTGGGGACGGACTGGAAGATCGAAGAGGAGCCGGCAGGCGCCGGCGACGCTTCGTCGGTACAACCTTACGCAGTCGTCACGATTTGCGGGCCCAACGGAATGACAGGGGTCGTTGTCTTCGAAGCCAAGACGAGCCTCACCCCAGCGCAGGCGTCCGATCTCATTCCAAGACTAGCGCTCGCCAAGCAGACCACCCAAGCCGAAGGGGTGGTGGTCATTACTTCGTGGTTGAGCCCCCAAGCCCGCGACGTGTTAACCGCACAGTCCTACGGCTATCTCGACCTGTCGGGAAACGTGTCAGTACGCCTTTCGAAACCTGGAGTCTTCATACAAACGAGGGGCGCCGATCGTAATCCAGCGCCCAAAGTGCGAGGCGAACGGGGCCTGATCGGTCCTCGTGCCGGTCGCTTGGTGCGCGCGCTGGTCGATGTCGCTCCGCCCTACCGAGCGTCCGATCTCGCGCAGTACTCCAATGTGAGCCTGCCCTATGTCTCTCGATTGCTCGACGTTATGGAACGCCGTGCTCTCGTCACTCGCGAAGGCCGTGTTGTGGCCGATGTCGACTGGGTGGGTCTCCTGCGCGCCCGGGCCGGGGAGTCAAAGCTGCTTCGTGCCAATTCCTACGTTGCCATGCTGGCGCCCCAGGGCCTGGATGCCGCACTCGCCAGACTGCGT
>JBBSGY010000374.1:0-3488 GCA_038253645.1 Acidimicrobiales bacterium | reverse complement strand
GCGCTGTTGAACCCAATTCAATGGCCAGAGCCATTTGGTCTCACGATGGTGGAGTCGATGTCGTGTGGAACACCGGTCATTGCATTCAATCGGGGTTCGGTGCCTGAGCTCATTGAACACGGAGTCACGGGATTCATTTGCGAGAACGAAGCCGAGATGTCGGCCTACGTCGGCAAGCTCGACCAAATCGATCGACATGACTGCCGCAAGTCTGTCGACGACTACTTCAACATGGACCGCATGGCCGCCGACTACGTCAACGTCTACGAGCGAGTTGCGGCAGCAAAGAAAGTTGTCGACGTACGCGACCAACGAACGACCGTTAATTAAGCCGCGCGTGGTGAGCTTACGAGTGTGAACATCTGTGCCAGCTAACGCGTTCCGACGACCATTGTCCCCTGAGGGGGACTATGTCTGACTGAGGGGACAATGGTCGCCAAGGAAGGTCAGTTCGTAGTCAGCGCCTCTGACTCTGTGGACTCGGTGAGGTCGATCACGCTCGACCGCTTTCCGGCCGCCTTACGTGCAATTGCCTTCTCGTAGACCTTCACGTAGTCCTCAGCCATGCGCTCGAGGCTGAAGTAGCTCGTTGCCGACTTGCGGCAAACGTCGCGGCTGATCTCGCCGATGTTTCTGCACGCGTCAACCAGGTCGAGTTCAGAGTGACAAACGAGACCGGTAACACCGTTTTCGACGATCTCCGGCGCAGCGCCGTTCGAAAGTGTTATAACCGGCGTTCCACAGGACAGCGACTCGGCCATGACCAACCCAAACGGCTCGGGCCAAATGACAGGGTTGATCAATGCTTTCGCGTTGCCAAGCAGGTCGATCTTCTCTTGCCCACCAACCTCGCCGACGAACTGAACATCGTCATTCAGCAACGGCTCGACGTGCTTGGCGAAGAAGTCCATCTCGAAGCCCTCATCGCGTTTTGCCGCGATCAACAGACGCATGCCGGCGGCTCGCGCGGCTTGTGCGGCGAGGTGCGGGCCCTTGGTGTCTTGTATCTTGCCCAAGAAGAGCAGATATTCACCGCGCTCATCCCCGTTGCCTTCACCAAAACTGTACATTTCGGTGTCAACGCCGTGGTGGATTACGTCGACGGGAACTTCAGCACCGCGCGCTTGATTGTTGGAGACTGCAACGATCGTGCACCAGGGAGCAACGTGGTTGTAGAGCGTCTGCAGATCGCCGACAAACGGTCCGTGGTTGGTTGTGACAAACGTTTGATCCGGATACGCGCGCGCATACATCGCGCCGACAATTGAATTGTCGTGCACAACGTCGTACGCGCCGAGTTGTTCGAATGCGTTGATGATGAAGCCGGTTTCGTGACATACCGGACTAAATGGCCAAGGCTGGTTACCGCGTTGGATGTAGTGCGTCGGTACCGGACACGTTGAACCTTCCAGCGCAAACAGTTCGACGTCGTGACCCATTTTTACGAGAGTGCGCGCAAGACCGTCGACCATCGACTCCGAACCTCCGTACTTCGGTGGAGGAATGGGGTTCCAAACCGGAGCAATGAGACCGATCTTCATTTTTTGTGCTTCTTTCGTACTCAGGGAATGTTGCGTGGAGGCTGGTCGAGAAGATTTGTGAGTTCTTCATCTATAGACGCGGAACGCGCAGTTGCTTCGACTGCAGTCAGGTCGACAAAGTATTCCTCATCGACAAGATCAAGTCCAGTCTGCACAACGTCGTCGCGGCGCATCAGGAGCTCGAAGTACTCAATGTATTCGCGCACCATGCGATCGGCGCAAAAGTATTCCTCCATTGCACTGCGACACACTGAGCGATCAATCTCATCGATGCGGTGCACCTTTTGCACCATGTCGGCTTCATCGCGACACAAGAAACCGGTGCGACCCTCCTCAATGATCTCAGGCGCCGCCCCTTCGGCGAATGACAACACAGGCGTTCCACTGGCGAGCGCTTCGATCATCACGAGACCGAATGGTTCGGGCCAGCGAATTGGATTGAGCAAGCCGCGCGCGTTCGCGAGCATCGCCATTTTTTGCCCGTTGCTGACTTCACCTACAAACTCAACGCCGTCACCAAGCAATGGCTTCACGTACTCGTCGAAGTATTCGCGTTCGCCCTCTGCCTCATTCAGACGCGCGGCAATCTTGAGCTTTACGCCGGCCTCCCGCGCGACAGCGGCTGCACGGTGTGCTCCTTTGTCAGGCGACATACGACCGAGAAACAGGAAGTAATCCTCAGGCGTTTCGTTGAACTCGAAGTTGTCAGGATCGAGCCCGTGATGAATGACCTTCTCGATGCGCAAACCTGAGGCGCGTGATGCCTGGTGGCGTGAAATGGCGACAATCGGGACTCGCGATGCACTCATCTGAAATATGTCGCGGAAGTTGTCGTTATAAGGATGGTGCTGAGTTGTCACGACGCGCAGACCTGGGTAACGCTCGCTGAAGATGGGACCAAGCAACGTGTGATCGTGCACTATGTCAAAGTCCCGAACCGCTTCATATGCATGTATGAGATGCCGAAGCTCGAGCTCTGTCCAGTTCAGTCGGGAAGGATCTGCTTTTGAAAGAACAGACTTCTTCGGAACAGGACATGTCGATTCGGGAACGGTAAAAAGCAGAACTTCGTGGCCTGCTTTATCAAAACCTCGAGCCAGACAATCGATAATGGCCTCTGTTCCGCCGTAACCAACTGGCGGAACTTGAACCCATGGTGGCGCAACGATGGCGATACGCATGCGGAGCAATCTAGCCTGAAGTACGTCAACTAAAGCGAATCCCTAATGTTTCGAAAGTGTTACGACGTCCACCTTCCGTGAGATTCGATGATTCTCAACGAAGGGTCCGGCGCGCAAAAGCCCTACCTAATGAGGCATTTTGAACGTTAGAAATGCTCATTGCGTGATTTGCACCAGCACCCTTGTATCACCACAAACAGTGATGCTCTCCTGTGTCTCACGGATCAAACCGTAATATTCACGTGCCGAAGTGGGGCCTTCTAGATCGTTCAGGAGCCGTCGATTCGGCGACTTTGGGATGAATTCGCCGCAGTAACCGAATGTCCATGGAAGGCCGCTTACAACTTCTTGAAAACGATCAGTATGGATGAAATCCATTTACTCAATTCACTAAAGATTTTTGGAATTGATGAAATTTCCAGCCGATTGATTTATGAATTCGTGCGGTATCTGATTAGTCAAATACGAAGGGCTCAAACACGTATTGCCACTCTTTCCGACGCGGCCATTGACCGAAGCAGACGCGAATCGCGGCCTTTCGCTTATGTCGTCGGTGCATTTTTGACGTTTCCCAAGGAAGATCGCGTCTTTGAATTTCAATCGACTCGCGTTATACAAGCGTTTTTGCAGCAAGGAGCAATGTGAATGGCAATCTTCGCCCCGGGTTTCGAACGGACCGTGCGAGTCACATATCCGGACGGGATACGTGCGAAGGCTGCTGCTGACCTTCGCGCCGGCTTTACACCGGAAAACAAGCTGCCTATGG
>JBBSGY010000373.1:0-3489 GCA_038253645.1 Acidimicrobiales bacterium | reverse complement strand
GGCGTCGCAGCTGGCAGACTTTGGTGATGTGATCGTCGTTATGCATTCGAACAACGCGATGGATGTTCATCGGGCGCGTTCATTCGGTGAACTTCAGCCGGGTCACACCGGCATTATCGAGGACGCAAATGGCTTGATGTCAATTGTCATCAACCAAGGATCTGCAGCATCACGTCACCAAATCTCCGTCGGAGATCCGGTAACGATCCGACCATCGGAGGATCCGGGCCCTTAGCCCTGGGTCGGGATTGCGCTCACTTCGGCGAGACTTGCAACGATTCGACTTGATGCAACAGGACCGGCAGGAACCGGTGCGGGTGCGGGAGCTGATGCTGCCGGAGAGTCGGCAGGTATTGACGAGCTTGAACCGGTTCCCGAAGATGTAGAGGTCTTTGCCGCCGCGCCGTTTGAAACGGGCTTACTTGCCTTTACAGGCGACGAGGCCGGACGACTGTTCGACGATGATTGTGAACCTGACGACGGTTGTGAACCTGACGATGATTTCGTCGCTGAGCCGCCGCCGGCGCCCTTGATCGCGGCGAATACGTGACAGGTGTAGATGCGTCCGTCAGATCCTATGGCGATGCCGACGCCGATCGAGTTGAAGCTCGCATCGACCATGTTCCGGTAGTGACCAGGGCTGGCCACAAGAGCGTTGAAAATCGAGTCGACGCTGCCGCCGGTGCCCACGTTCTCGCCTACCTTGCTCCAGTTGCCCGGGGTCGATCCGAGGTTTGGGTTGTGCGAAATGCTGCCGGCGCTGGCCATTGCCTGGGCCCAGCGCTGTGCTTGGGCTGAAAGTGCGCCGTCCGATGCGAGTGAACCAAGACCGTTCGAAGCACGAAGGCCGTTGATGTCCCCGATGAACTCACCAGGCGATGCCGCTGCTGCCGGGTTTGCCTGCAGCAGGGGGGCGATGATGGCGATCGCCAACAAGAGAGCGATAGCAACGACTCTGCGTACCTTCAACTTCAACCTCCTGGTAGTCCCACGGAGGCGCAAAGGCCCCATTCGGTGGTCCGGCTACCTGTGCCGAGTGCGTTCACTCGACCGAAGGCCCGTGACTTTGCGTGCTCCCGATTTCCCGGGGCTTGCCGTTTCGTGGGTATGTCTTTCTCGGCTTCTATCGACGTGACCTTGAGCGGTATTAGGCGGCCACGCATCCGAACCGTTTCAGCTCGTTTACGATCTGAGGACGTGCCACTGGTAGTTGTTGGTTTCGACCACCGTTCTTCGCCCCCTGAGCTCTTTCGCAGGGCGACGATTTCTGCAGGTGAGCTGACGTCCGTGCTCGATCGTGTGGCCAAGAGCGATCATCTCAGCGAGGCAGTCGTGGTCGCCACGTGTCAACGCACCGAGATCTACGTCGATGCCGTCAGGTTCCACGGAGCGATCTCCGATTTGCGGTCCACATTCGCCGAACACGTCGGCCTGGCGGTCGACGAAATCTCGGACTACCTGGTCGAGCGGTATGAAGAGGGGGCGTGCGCGCATCTCTTCGCACTGGCGTCCGGAGTTGAATCAGTGATGCTCGGCGAGGGCGAAATTCTCGGTCAGCTCGCCCGATCGTGGCGGGCGGCGCAGTCGCACGGTTCTGCGCGCACGGTTCTCAATGGTGTTTTTCGCCAAGCCCTTATCACGGGTAAGCGAGCGCGTAACGAAACGCGGGTTGGTGCCGGTGTCACATCGATCGGCACGGCAGCTGTCAGCGTCGCCGGTGACTTGCACGGCAAGTCGGTGCTGGTTGTCGGGGCCGGTGAAGTTGCAACCAAGGTTGCTCTTGCGGCCAGGCGCGCCGGTGCCAAGAATTTGTCAATAGCCAATCGCACGCACAAACGTGCATCCGAGCTAGCCAAACGCGTCGACGGTGCAGTCGCTTCACTGCCTGAGGCTTTCGACCATCACGATGTTGTATTCACTGCAACGACGTCTCCGGTCCCGATCCTCGATCTTGATGCACACCATCCAGGCGTCGTCGTCGATCTCGGCGTTCCGAGCAACGTCAGTGGAACGGGCGATGTAATACGGCTCCACGACGTTCAGGCCTTTGTCAACTCTCAGCAGACAAACCGGCTTGCCGAAGTCGAGCGTGTCAACGAGATTGTCGACGAGGAAGTGCGTCGCTATTACGCCGACGTCAATGCCCGCGTCGTTGCCCCACTGGTCGTTGCGATGCATGAGCGCGCCGACGACATCCGAACCAACGAGCTGAAACGTTTTACTTCGCGTCTGGCAACTCTCGATGCAACTCAACGAAAAACGATCGATGAACTCACATCAGCAATGGTCGCGAAGTTGTTTCACGACCCGACGATCAACCTCAAGCTGGCCGCAGGCACGCCCGAAGGCGAACGCATGGCCGAAGCGGTGCGCCGCCTCTTCGAAATCTAGCGCCCGATGCACCTACGCGCCGCTACTCGAGGCAGCCGTCTCGCTCTCTGGCAGACCCGGCACATTGCCGAACTGCTTGGGTTTGAGGTCGAGCCCGTCATCGTGCAAACAATCGGCGACCGCACGCAGGCGACGAACACCCCCATCGAAGCTATTCCTGAGCAGAGCGTGTTTGCAAAAGAAGTCCAGAATGCAGTTCTCGATGGTCGCGCCGATTTTGCGGTGCACTCGGCAAAAGATCTTTCATCATCGACTATCGATGGTCTATCAATTGCCGCAATACCCGAACGAGGTGATCCGCGTGACGTGCTCATTGGAGCGAGCTTCGAATCTCTTCCCGCGGGTGGCGTCGTAGCTACGAGCTCGATTCGGCGGCGCGCACAAATTGCTTCTCGTCGAACCGATGTGACGTTTGCAACACTGCGTGGCAATTACGACACACGAGTCGCGCGCGCCGCCGACTTTGATGCAATCGTTCTGGCGGCCGCTCCGATTGCACGCCTCAATCTTTCAATTGAAGATGTGCACTACCTCGAACCGGAGACGTTCGTTCCCCAAGTTGGTCAAGGCGCGCTTGCGGTCGAATGCCGTGGGCAGGACGAAGCACTCATCGACATGCTTCAAGCTATCGAACATGTGCCCACCCGTCGTGCAGTCGACGCAGAACGCGCATTTCTCGCTGAGCTCGGCGGAAGCTGTGATCTGCCTGTCGGTGCGTACGCCACCGTTGTGGACGGCGAAGTTTCGATTCTTACTCTGCTTGCATCGCACGATGGCCGCGTTGTTCTAAGGGCAAAGGGCTCGGCGATGGACGGCGAAAAGTTGGGTTGCAACATGGCAAACAAGTTGCTGCACGAAGATGGTGGTGCTGCGCTGCTAATCGATTACAGGACAGGTGATCGGTGACGCGCGTTGTGGTCACGCGCGCAAGTCACCAAGCCGGCGAACTCAGAAAAGCGCTCGAAGAAAGTGGCTATGAGGTTTTGGAGTTGCCGGTCATCGAAATTCTTGGCCCTGAGGATGCCGACCCTGTGTTACAAAACGCGTTTGATCGCCTCGATGAATATGACTGGCTTGTCGTGACGTCGGTGAACACGG
>JBBSGY010000372.1:0-3490 GCA_038253645.1 Acidimicrobiales bacterium | reverse complement strand
GGCCACCCACAAGACGATTCCTGCAGCCCCTACCTCATTAGTTGAAGCCTAAGCGGCGCCAGGCGACGGTCAGCGTTCTCAAAATGCCGCGGCGGCCGGCAGATACTTGCGCGAGGCAGCACTGGCTCAGCGAAGGGCAACCGCCGGCGCGCCGGTGAGCATTGCGCCGGGGACCTTTCGGATCTCGCGGGTGACAACCACAGGTGCGTCGGAGTCGAAGACGATGGCTTTGCCCGCCGAGTTCGTGATCGCGTCGATATGCAACGGCGCCGGCTTCGCCGGCTCGACACGCAGTTTCGCAACCTGCGTCACATTTCCGTCTGCGACCAGCGATACGCGCACTTCAGTTGGGTCGGTTCCGTTGTTCAGTACCCACGCCCAATTGTCTTTTGGGTCGGTCGTGTCGGCAGCGCCGAATGCCCAATGCAACGCCGAAATCGGAGAGCCATGCGAAATCGAATATCCAATGAAGTCAGACGGCTTGACCGCAGTAAAGGTGCGTGAGGCAACTACGCCGAAATCTTTCGCGCTGAGAACGCTAACCGATGTGCGCATATTTTTCGGCACGCTCACTTCGGTTTCGAGATCGCGCGCGTAACGGCTCTTTGCTGCAATCACCGTCGGTAGCTCGATGGCTTTGGCACCGTTTTCAGGAATCACTTGAATGACCACATTCGCTTCCGCATCGGTTGGGTTGTAAATCGTTACGCGATCGGTTGTTCCCGCCGTCACCACACCGGTTGGCAGTGTGATCTGTTTCTCGAGCGAAGGAACAGCCATCGTCAACGAAATGCCAGGGACATTGCGCACGGTGCCGTTTTGCAACTGACTCACGACAAGGCGGCCACGACGCGCGTCAACCGTTGTTGATATCCATTGCCTTCGACGCAGCTGATCGCCCAAATCAATGACCTTGAGTGAACGTGCGCTCACGACGACTCCGCGAAACTCAGCAGGCTCGGCGCGGCCCGCGTCTGTGGTCGCTGAGATATCAACGATTGCTTCGTCGGCAAATGGATTGAACAGAGCAAGCTTGACGTCTGCGGCGTCTGTTGAACCATCGGCGGTGTACCAGGTTGATGAACCTTCTACCGCACAAGGGGCCCACGACTCGCCGTTTGCGTCGCGTACACCGTGTTCGACCGCTACTCCACCACCTTCGACGCGCATCAACACTGATGCGAATTCAGCATCTGCCACGGTTCCAGGATTGAATATCACACGGCTGTGAGCGGCAACATTGAGTGGAGCATCAACTGACGGTTGTCCGACAGGAAACACGGATGCGACCGCGCTTACCGGCTTATCGCCCGTGTTCGTAACCGCAAGCGAACCCGCCGCAGGATCGGTGCGACGTGAAAACGTGAGCGGGCAATACCAGGCGGACGACAACGCATCCTTCGACGCACCTGCGCCGGCGAGTTCGGTGTCGGGCGTTGTTGGAGACGGTGCGCTGTTGTGGTCAATTGCCAAACCTGACACGACAGCACCTGTCACGATCAACAGCGCAAGTACCCGGCGCGCAACAGAACTCATGCGTAACGCCCCCGCCGCGCGCGGAACTTGAAGCCGAGGAATGCCAGAGCGCACCATCCAAGAACAACGAACGACTGCACGATCGGAACAGTTACCGGCGGCTTGTACGCGAGGCGCGCGTTGCCTCCCCTGACAACGGAAAAGGTCTGCGCCCAATTGAATGCGTCTTGACGGGCGGCCTGCTTACCGTCGACGGTCATGCGCCAGCCGTCAGATGACGCTTCGCCGACATAGATGTCACCGCTGGGCACCGGCCCCCGCCACGAATTTGCGCTGTGCTTTGGTAACACGGGCTTCAGCTTCGACGGATCCGTCGACGCGTGCATTTCGACTCCGGACGTTGAACGTGCGGCAAGCGTTGCGTCGGGCGATAACGTCGCACGGATGGGTAACCAAGCGGTGTTCTCGAACACGGTTACCGACGAATCCGACCCGATCTCGATGAGATCGAGCTGATCACGCAGTGTGCGTATGAGATCGGGCGGAGGAGGTGCATCGATGTGTCGTGAATACAAGACGCCTGTCGCGCGTGGAACGGACACATACCGCACGTCGTACGGAGCAAGCATGTGACCGAGAGAAACGGTGTTGCCTCGGCGTGCAGTCGCGATGCCACGTGCAATTGCACCTTGTGCGTCGCCGCCTGAAACCGGAGGCGCCGGCCCGTCAGGGACAGCCTTATCAACGCCAATGCTCGCCGCTAGGTCTCCGGCAATCAAACGTGGGCCGCCCGGCATTACGTCTTCATTGCCGAGCCATAGCACTCGAAACGATCCGTCGGCCGCCTTGTCATCGACCCATGACAAAAGGTCTGCGGTAGAAAGTTTCGGTAAGTCCCAAGCGCCGCTTCCCGCCCGCTCGGCAATTGGAACGAGTGCAAATGCAATGCCGGCGAACGCAACCAGAGGCAATGCATGACGCCAGCCGAAATTGTAACGGCGCAAGTCTTCGGTCAGCGAATGAACGCTCACCGCTGCGTTCAATGCGGCGGCAGCACCCGCAAGCGCAAGGAATGGTCCCGGTTCGAACCCGACAGGGTCGACCCAGCCCTGTGACCCGATCCAAACGATCGCCACCATCCCCACGACTACGAACCAAAGTTTGATCGAGAGACGGAGTCGCCACTCCGAGCCTGATACAAGTGCGGGAATACCTGCGATCAAAAGGCCAACGGTCAAGGCCGAACTCTTTATGCCTGTTTCGAGCCGCAGTAGATCACCAAAGGGTGTGTTGCGAGGCGGCATCACGGTTTCGAACAAAGTACGGATTCCATGCGCACTGTCGAGCAATGCCGGAAGCAACATCGCAAACGCGAGCACCGATGCGCCCGCAACCGTCACCAGGAGCAACACACGCTCGGCAGTTTCGCCACGCGCTTTACCCCCGACCAGTGACCCGAGCACAATCAAGACTCCTGCAGCCACGACGGCGGGTAGGAGCTGCGGCGCGAATGCGCCGGCGGCTGCGAGCACCAGCGAAAGCGGGACGACGCGGCGCAACAACACAAATGCAACCAAGTCTCTGCCCGTGTCCGACTCAGAAATGACGGTGGTCGACGTACCGGCGTTGGACGCGGCGTCAAGCATCTCCGAAGCATCGTGCATTCGCTCGGGCTCGAGGCCGGTCTCGAGGCCGGTCTCGAGGCCGGTCTCGAGGCCGGTCTCGAGGTCGGTCTCGAGGTCGGTAGGGTTGTCCGAGACTACGAGCGCAGCTAGTTCTTCGTCTTCGATCTTCCTACGCTTTCGGAATCCCGGCTTGCCGAATCGAAGCAACAGCCGGTCTGATGACCGCCGGCTTATGTATGGGCTGGTTGCGTGCGCGCGAAGCAACCTATGCAGAACCCACGGCGCTGCCGCGTAAGCAATGAGAACGTCGAGTCGTCCGAGCCCGATTGCGTCGTACGGAATCGGAACCGCTGCATAAGCGGCAATCGCAGTCAATCGCGCGCGAGTCG
>JBBSGY010000371.1:0-3495 GCA_038253645.1 Acidimicrobiales bacterium | reverse complement strand
TTGCCCAATCGATGTCAGCCGAGGGAGTTACGTTCCAAAGGTCGAATTGCAAATCACCCTTTGCCGCTCGAGTCTGCGGATAAGTCTCGTGTGCACCGAACTCTTTCGAAAGTTCGGTCGACTGCCACAACGCGTTGAAGTAGATGACTTCGGAGATGCGCTTTGACAGCTTGCGAGCCTCGGGTGAGTCGAATGGAAGACGCAGCTTGAAGAACACATCTTGCAGTCCCATGAGGCCGAGACCAACAGGGCGCCACTTGTTGTTCGAGAAACCCGACTCTGAAGTCGGGTAGTAGTTGATGTCGATGACACGGTCGAGGAAGCGGACCGCGGAGCGGGTCACCTCTTCGAGGCGTTGCCAGTTGAAACCGTTTTCGTCCGCAAGACGGCCGAGGTTGATCGAACCGAGGTTGCAGACAGCGGTCTGTTCTTGGTCGGTGACTTCGAGAATCTCGGTGCACAGGTTGGAGAGGTGAATGACGTTTTCTTTTTCCAACGTCTGGTTCGAGGCGGCGTTCGACTTGTCTTTGAACGTCATCCAGCCTTGGCCGGTCTGGGCGAGTGTGCGCATCATTCGGCTGTAGAGCTGGCGCGCAGGGATTTGCGAATCATAAAGGCCCGCTTGCTCGGCTTCGATGTACGCCTTTTCGAACGCGGGTCCGTAAAGGTCGACAAGGTTCGGAACCTTCTTCGGGTCGAACAGACTCCACGTCCAGTCGTTTTCGACGCGCTGCATGAAGAGGTCGGGGACCCAGTTCGCGAGATTCAAGTTGTGAGTGCGACGCATCTCGTCACCGGTGTTCTCACGCAACTCGAGGAATTGCTCGATGTCTGCGTGCCAGGTTTCGAGGTATACGCAGGCAGCACCCTTGCGTCGCCCACCTTGATTGACCGCAGCAACTGACGAGTCGAGCGTCTTGAGCCACGGAACTATGCCGTTTGAAAGGCCGTTGGTTCCCTTGATCAGCGAACCGCGTGCACGAATACGGCTCCATGCAACGCCGATACCGCCGACGAACTTCGACAGCTTCGCAATGTCGGCATAGCGCTTGTAGATGCCTTCGAGTGTGTCTTCGGGAGAGTCGAGCAAATAGCAAGACGACATCTGCGGGTGAACGGTTCCCGAGTTGAAGAGTGTCGGCGACGAGGTCAAGTAGTCGAGCGACGACAGCAACTTGTAAAGCTCCATTGCTTCGTCTGCAGAATGCGCGAGACCGCATGCAACGCGAAGGAAGAAGTACTGCGGGTGTTCGGTTACTTTGCGCGTCTCGGGGTGGCGCAACAGGTAGCGGTCGTAAAGCGTGCGCATCCCGAAGAATTCGAAGATCCAATTCCGCTCCTCGAGAATCCCTGCATTCAGCTTGCGTGCGTTGAGCGAAACAAATTCCGCAACGCTGTCACTCACGGTTCCGAGTTTGTGACCGAGGGCGATCGACTGCGAGAACGAATGGATGTCTGCGTTCTGGACTTCTTTGTCGATGTAAGTCGCAAGAAGACGCGCGGCGAGCTTGGAGTAGTTCGGCTCGTCGACGATGAGCGCTGCTGCGGTGCGGATGGAGAGCTCGTCGAGGTCTTCGGTGGTTGCTCCGTCATGGAGGCCCGAGATGGTGCGCGTGGCCACCCTGAGCGTGTCGACGCCCTCGAGGCCGGTGGCGCAGCGAGCTACGGCCTTGACGATCTTGTTGACATCAACCGGTTCGAGATCACCGTTGCGCTTCTTGACTCTCATGGGGGAGTCGAGAATACCCTCACTGGCGGGTTTGTTTGTCGGGCGGTTCTTGCCCTCGGTGGTATTGGTAACGTCGATGGCCGCATCCGAAGCCGAATCGAGCACGGATGTATCAGCCGGCGAAGTCATGGTCTCTGGTGTCACGTGGGGGTCGCTCCTCTTGTGTGCACGTATTGCCACGAGAGGTCGACAAAGAGAGGGCATTCGGTCTGGCCGACCTGCTTGATTCCCCCCGATGCCGGTCTAACCGGCCAACACTTGCGGATTCACTTGCGGATTCAAAATTGTCTGGTGGAATCACATGGCTGTGATTACGCCCGGATCAGTCATACAAGCGTGTAATTACAAACCTGTCAACTGCCTTACCCGGCATCTCCCGAGGAAGGGTCGGACGACCCAGGAGTCCGGTGATGCCCGGTGGATGCGGGGGGATTCGTCACGCTGGACGCCCTCCTTGCAGGTCGCGTAACGACTCGACTTGTTTCGCTTCAGAGGTAGAGGTACAAGTACAAGTAGTTTTCACATTTTTCACGACCCGCGACGACGCTTCGAGAATGCACTTTGCCGACAACCTCACGAGATCAGGGTCGTATATTTTGGTCCGGAATTATTACTGCGAACAATGGCTGGAGCGCCTTCGTTTCCTATGGAACGCATATCCGAGGAAGCCGTGATTTAAGCGACTACAGCAACTTTACAAGCGCCTTTGAGCTGTTCACAGGCAATCTCCGTAGATTTGACAGGCAAGGAGCGTACGTTTCTGAACCGCCTATATACCCGCACGTCATTGCGAGTTCGGTCAGAAACTACCTGCGGAACCCATTCGGAGCCGAGGGTCAATTGTTGCAAGCTCTTGCCGGCGAGTACAACTTGGATGCAGGTCCAACGAGAAAGCCACTGAAAATCCTGAACTTCGAGTCCTCGTATTATGAGGACATCATTCACCTCTTGCGAGAAAATGTGATTAACGACACCGATCGTCGGTTCGTGGTCGAATACTTTGTAGGCCGACACGCTTCTCAATGCCTTGACGCCTTCTACGAAGAGCCGTCGCCGGAACAGTGGACAATCGACACGTTGTCAGAATCGAAACTTGAAATTGCCATCAAAGGCTCGCTTATCCGGCTGAACCAAGCGGGCCTCCGCATAGGGCCGTCAGCGCTTGACGCTCTTGCCGAAGCGCATCTGGAGATCTACAACGAGCTCCCCGACTACCAAGACCTCGAATATTGGAGAGCCGTCTCGTTTCCGTGGGATAACCCCGCATTCGCCAATAAACGCATCCCATACCCCTTGAATGCTATCGGGTTGGAGCTGTTCAAATCCCGGGACACGAGCGTTGCAAATAACGTTCTCGCCCTGGTCGATCAAAGCATTGATGCTTGTGTTGTTTACGGACCGTGGCACGGGCTGCAAATAGAACTTATCGTAGAAGGTCTCAAACGCAGGGGCTTAGGACCTGAGGTCTATTGTCTGCGCGACGTCAATCAATCGAGAGCGATTCCGCCTGTGCACGTGAAAAGTCTCCGGGACCAGGACGTTCCGTTCGGCCAAGCCGTGCGAGAGTCCAGGTTTCCTCCCGTCAAGCTTGTTCGGCTTGCCGATCAAGCTTCCGGCCTAATTGTCCCGAAGCACACAGGTCTTGACAAGCATACATCCGATGAACCCGGCCGCTTTTTTTCAGACTTGTTAGGTGCCAATAGGACCGGCCCTCCGCTACCAGCACATCGAGGTCTTTTAAGACCGCAATAAATTCGACGCCCCCG
>JBBSGY010000370.1:0-3499 GCA_038253645.1 Acidimicrobiales bacterium | reverse complement strand
CTTGACCTTGTTGTCGAGCCCGGAGAGACACTTGCGATTGTGGGGCGTACCGGGTCGGGCAAAACGACTCTCTGTGCGCTCATTCCGCGACTTATCGACGTCGAGTCGGGCGCGGTCCGAATCGACGGCAGTGACGTGCGTCAGCTGACGCTCGGTTCTCTTCGTGAAACCGTCGCGGTCGCGTTCGAGGAGCCGTTGCTGTTCTCTGCCAGCGTGCGCGAGAACCTGCTGCTTGGACGAGATGACTCTGACGACACCGAAGTCGAACGCGTCATCGAGGTTACGCACGCACAATTCATTTGGGATTTGCCGTACGGCCTCGAAACGCGAATCGGTGAGCAGGGCATCACACTTTCGGGTGGCCAACGTCAACGCCTCGCTCTGGCCCGAGCGATTTTGTTTCACCCGCGAATTCTTGTGCTCGATGATCCACTATCAGCGCTCGATGTGAGCACCGAGGCTGCGGTTCACAAAGCACTTGGTGAATCGCTTACACACACCACAACTATCATCACTGCACACCGACCCTCAACGGTTGCACTAGCGGATCGCGTTGCCTTTCTCGATAGTGGGCGCATCGCGGCGACCGGTACTCACGCTCATCTTCTTGCGACAGTTCCTGCGTATCGCGAGGTCCTCGGTCGTGGGGCGGAAGAGCTTGTATGAGTTCGACCGCAGGCTGGCGAGGTAAGGGCGAAGCGGAAGAACTCGTGGCCATGAGCACCAGCGTGCATCCGGCTTCGCGCGCATTGCTTTTGTCGCTCTTGCGTGGCCGCGGTAGGCAACTAAGCGTTGTGATCTCGACGTTTGTTGCGCGAAGTGCAGTTGCAACAGTCGTTCCGATTCTGGTCAAAGTCGCGATTGACAACGGCATTCCGCAACTCTCCAACGGTAAGGGCGGCGCGACCGTCGCAATCATTTTCGGCTTGCTTGTGCTTTGTGCATTCGTGCAGGCGGGCTTCGATTACATATCGACGTCGATGATGGGCCGGCTCGGCCAAGACATGCTTTACGACTTGCGCCGCCGAGTTTTCGGACACGTGCAACGTCTCGGAATGGCCTTTCATGAGCGCTACAGCTCGGGTCGGGTCATTTCACGATTGACCAACGACATGGAGTCGATCGACCAATTGCTGTCGCAGGGCATCGGCTTGCTCGCGTGGGCGCTTCTGACCGTTGTCACCACCGTCGTGGCGCTCGTGGTTCTCGATTGGAAGCTCGCACTTGTTGTATCGGCATTCTTCCCGGTGATTTGGGCCCTCACCCGATGGTTCCGCATCAAGTCACTGCACGCAAGCCGGCGAACTCGTGAAGCAGCGGCAGTGCTAATTGTTCACTTCGTCGAGTCGTTGCGCGGTGTTGCCGCGGTGCAGGCATTCCGTCGTGAGGAACGCAACGAAGACATCTTGCGCGGCCTTAATGCGAAGTATCGCGTAGCAAAGCAGACCACCACCCGCCTTTCTGCCGTTTATGGGCCAAGCCTTCACGGCCTCGGCAACCTGTCGATTGCCGCGGTACTCGCTGTCGGTGGCGCACGGGTGATGGACGGCACAATGACTGTCGGAACGCTCGCAGCGTTCGTGTTGTACCTGCGCCGGATGGTTGAGCCGGTTCTCGACCTGAGCCAATTTTTCACGCTTTACCAGTCGGCTGCAGCTGCGGCAGAGAAGCTCGCATTGTTATTGAACGAAGAGCCAGAGTTGAAGACGCCTGAAGAGCCCATTGTGCTCGCCTCTTGTCGCGGCTCGATCGACATGCGCGATGTCACGTTTTCGTACGGTGCACGTGACGTATTGGGCAATTTCAACTTGTCTATTCCAGCCGGTCAAACTCTGGCTCTCGTCGGTGAGACCGGTGCCGGCAAGTCGACGATTGCGCGACTTGTCGGCCGTCTGTACGACCCGGTTTCCGGCGAGGTTGCGCTCGACGGCGTCGACATGCGCAGCCTCGATCTCAAATCAATGCATGACAACGTTGTGATGGTTACGCAGGAGAACTTCTTGTTCTCACAATCCGTCGCGGAGAACATTGCGTTCGGTAAGCCTGGCGCTTCGCACGAAGAGATTGCTGCTGCAGCGAGCGCGATCGGTGCTGATGCAGTGATCGACGCGCTACCCGACGGTTATGAAACGGCGATAGGCAAACGTGGAGCGCACTTGTCGGCGGGGCAGCGTCAGCTGCTTTCGTTCGCTCGTGCGTTCATTGCCGACCCTCGTGTGCTGATACTTGACGAAGCGACCTCATCGCTTGACATCCCAACCGAGCGGCTCGTGCAGGAGGCGCTCAAAACGCTTCTCGCCAAGCGAACTGCAATTGTCATTGCGCATCGATTGTCGACGGTTGAGATCGCCGATCGTGTGATCGTGCTTGATCGCGGCGGCATCGTCGAAGACGGCACTCCGGATCAGTTGAGCCGTGCGGGTGGTCCGTACCAATTGCTCCATGACGAATGGCGCCGGAGCCTCGCAGCAAGCTAGTGCAGCGACGTAAGCTAACGGTCATGAACGCGGTTATGAACGACATGGTTGGATTGATCACGCTCGGTGTTGAAGACCTGGAGCGCAGTCGCGACTTCTACAGCGCGGGCCTCGGATGGTCGCCTGTTCTTGACGTAGAAAACGAAGTTGTGTTCTACCAGGTCGGGCACGGATTGCTCTTTGCGCTATTCGGCGCGAAAGATCTGGCAACCGATGTAGGCGCACCGATCGTGCGTGGCAACTCATTCAGCCTTGCGCATCTCGTCGAACATCCGAGTGACGTGGCAGACTTTCTTGCGCGGGCTGAAAAGGCCGGAGCCACAATCGTCAAAGAAGCGCAAAAAGCGGAGTGGGGCGGCCACCACGGATATTTCGCCGATCTCGATGGTTATCTCTGGGAGATTGCCCACAACCCCGGGATCGTTGTCGCTGAGGACGGGACCGTCACGTTCAGAGACTCCTAGGTAGAGTCATGGGTCTTGCATGAAGTACTTGCCGCATATGGCCTAACCGATCACTTCGAAGCACGCTTCGCCGAAGTCGCAACGGAGAGCTCGCGGCTTGGACGCGTGATTCGTCAGGATCGAGGGTATGCGGTTGTTGCTACTGAGTCGGGTTCTGTCACCGCGGCAGTTCAAGGACAGCGTACGGGAGCAGTTGTTGCCGGAGATTGGGTCTGTGTCGACGATGCAACCGTTACCCAGGTGCTCGAGCGAACATCGGTATTACGCCGAGGTGTTTCGGCGCGAGATGATCCCGACAACATAACTGAACAGCCGCTTGTTGCGAATATTGACGTTCTATTCGTCGTTTGTGGGGCGGACAGGCCACGCAAGGCTGGACGCATCGAGCGCGCAGTAGCTCAAGCATGGGATGCGAATGCGCTTCCTGTGCTTGTGATGACGAAGGTTGACCTGCTTGACGATCTCGACGCAGAAGTGGTGTCGTTGCAGTCGGAGATGCCGATGGTAGAGATCGTCCCGGTGTCCGCCCAGACAGGGTTGGGTATCGACGAACTGAAG
>JBBSGY010000369.1:0-3509 GCA_038253645.1 Acidimicrobiales bacterium | reverse complement strand
TTCAAGCGGCCAAAGCACGGGCTCGTGGTTACCGAAACAAGCGCTACATGATCACGATTGTGTATCTCATCGCCGGAAAGCTGCCGCTTCCGACATTGTCACGACCACTCTCCGCTACCCACACGATCTAGCGAAGAGCCCGTTTACGGACTACCAGCAAGGGTCGAAGCACTCCGCCGCGCGTCAACCCAGCGCGTCAACCCCGGGCGTCGGCTTCGAGATTAGTCAGCGCTAAAGAAAGGACGAGATCGCTTGACCCGACGCACTTCTGGAACAACAGAATGCCGCCGACGTTCCAGCGGTCGAAAACGGACGCTGTCTTTAGCTACTTTCGCTTGGGCCGACGTGGCTGTTGCTTGCGCTCGGCGTCGGCAACGGCTTCACTCCACATCTGTTTGAGCGTGGCGAACGCACCCTTGGCCTTGTCACCCGAAGTGCCCTTGACCGGGTCTTTCTTGCGCATCTGGCGACCGCGCTTCGACTCACCACCGCGGTCTGTATAGAGCGCCTCGTCTTTCGGACGATCATTCTTGGACCGTTTGAACGCCCGCTTGATATTTGCCGACGCCTTGTCCTCCTTGACCAGCTCGTCCTGCCCTGGCTCAAGTTCCCATTCACGTGCCATCACACCAGTATGTACCCCTTGGCAAACCTGAGCCCATGCGGGGCGTACAAGACGGGGTGCAAATGGTCGATCTCCGACCACTATCACCCTGTGTTCCGGGGCTTCGGGACGGTTAAGCCGAGCGGGTGCGGCGCCAGCGGAGGTAGGCCTCCATGAACTGACTGACGTCGCCATCGAGAACAGCGGAGACGTTTCCGGTTTCGTGCTTGGTGCGCTCGTCCTTCACAAGCTGATACGGCGCCAGCACATATGAGCGGATCTGCGAGCCCCAGGCAACGTCTGATTTGTCACCAGCGAGGGTCGCCATGGCAGCGAGACGTTCGAGCCTTGCGCGCTCGGCCAGTTTCGCTGCGAGAATCTGCATTGCGCGTTCTTTGTTTTGATGTTGGCTGCGTTCGTTCTGACACGATACGACAACGTTTGTCGGCAAGTGTGTAATGCGGACGGCAGAGTCGGTGACGTTGACGTGCTGGCCGCCCGCGCCCGACGAACGGTATGTGTCGATACGTAAGTCTTTCTCGTCGATGTCGACAACCGAAGATGCCTCCTCGAAAAACGGCGTTACTTCCATCGACGCGAATGCGGTGTGGCGCCGTGCGGCAGAGTCGAACGGAGACATACGAACGAGACGGTGCACGCCTTTTTCAGATTGCAGCCAACCGAAAGCATGACGGCCGCGCACGATGAACGTCGCACTCGTAATGCCGGCCTCTTGACCCGTGGACACCTCTTCGATCTCGGTTTGAAATCCATTGCGCTCGGCCCATCGCAGTTGCATACGCAACAGCATCTCGGCCCAGTCTTGTGAGTCGGTGCCACCGGCGCCGCTGTGTACTTCGCAAACGGCGTCGCGCTCGTCGTATTCTCCCGAGAACAGTGATCGCAGTTCGAGCTTTTCGAGTGCTGCTGCGATCGAAGAGATGGACGACTCGATTTCCGTAGCGACGGAATCGTCACTCTCTTCAAGACCCATTTGCCAAAGTGTGTTGGCATCCTCGATACTCGTGGCAAGAGCGTCATGACTCTTGACGTCGTCGCCAACCTGGGTGAACTCGGTTGTGACAGCGCGTGCGTTGTCTGCGTCGTTCCAAAGATCGGGGTCGGCCACCTGACCTTCGAGCTCGCCAAGCCGAGCGCGGGCGGCGTCGATCTTGAGGTAATCACGCGCGGCATTGAGGCGCGTTGCCAATTCTTTGAGGTCGTCGGAAAAATCACGCATGAGAAGACCCGATTGTAAGGCCGGCTCGAACGAACCCCGATCTTCCGATCAGACGCCGTGGCAGTTCTTGAATTTCTTTCCTGAGCCGCACCA
This sequence comes from Acidimicrobiales bacterium, assembly GCA_038253645.1. Taxonomy (GTDB): domain Bacteria; phylum Actinomycetota; class Acidimicrobiia; order Acidimicrobiales; family JBBSGY01; genus JBBSGY01. The sequence goes on along the minus strand of JBBSGY010000369.1, from coordinate 1,572 downwards.
GCATGGGTCGTTGCGGCCGACCTTCTCGGAGTCCGTGCGTACGACCGGACGAGCCTGCTCGTCCGAAGGCGCCGGGCCTTGCGGCCCTGGAGGACTCGCCGCGGCGATTGCGCTCAAACTCCGGACCGGGTCGTCAGCGGCGACAAATTGTGCTCCTGCCATGTCGGCCGGCGCGCTGTTTTCGACAGGCGCTTCAGTCATCACTTCGACGTGCGTCACCATGCGCAAGTAGTCATGATCGATTGCAGACATCAACTGACCGAACAGCTCGAACCCTTCGCGTTTCCACGCCACGAGCGGGTCTTGCTGGCCCATTGCGCGCAGGTTGATGCCTTCACGCAAATAGTCCATCTCGGCGAGGTGTTCACGCCAGCGCGCATCGATGATGCGCAACATGGCCTCGCGTTCGAGCGAACGCATTGTTCCGACGCCTCCGGGCATACCTTGCTCTTTGGCTTCGTAGAAACGGTCGGCGTCTTCGATGATGCGATCGATGATGTCTTCGCCGGATCCGAGTTGGGCAATGTCATCAGGCGTCAAGTTGGCCGGATAGAACTGCAGCACCTCGTTGAGCAGCCTGCGCGGCTCGTAATCCTCGACTTCGTCGTTGACGTAACTGTCGACAATTCCTTCTATCGCGTTATGCAACAGCTCAACAGTATGCGCGCGCAGGTCTTCACCGTCAATGACCTGCATGCGTCGCGCGTAAATGACTTTGCGCTGCTCGTTGAGCACTTCACCGTATTTGACAACGTCTTTGCGGATTTCCGCATTGCGCGCCTCGACCATGTTCTGCGCACGCTCGATTGCCTTGCTGACCATGCGCGCCTCGATCGGAACGTCTTCAGGCAGCGCGCGATCCATGACCCATGACATTGCGCCTGCAGCGAACAAGCGCATCAGCTCGTCCTGCAATGAAAGAAAGAAGCGACTTTCCCCCGGGTCACCTTGACGGCCGGAACGACCACGCAATTGGTTGTCGATGCGGCGCGACTCATGACGCTCCGAGCCGAGCACATAAAGACCGCCAAGCTCGCGAACTTCGTCTGCTTCGGCCCTACATTGCGCATTGAACTCAGCGAGCAACTTCTTGTAGAGTTCTTGGCCCTCATCTGTCTCGAGATCTACGCCCTTTGCGGCGACCTCACGAAGCGCAAGACCTTCCGGGTTACCGCCGAGCAAGATGTCGACACCACGACCGGCCATGTTGGTCGCGACGGTGACGCCGCCGACGCGACCTGCTTGAGAAACGATCTCGGCTTCGCGTGTGTGTTGTTTTGCGTTGAGAACTTCGTGTCTGACGCCGCGCTCCACAAGTAGCCTTGAGAGCAGCTCTGAACGGTCCACCGATGCAGTACCAACGAGAACCGGTTGGCCTTCGAGGTTTCGCTCGACGATATCGTCGACAATCGCGTCGAACTTTGCGGCTTCGGACTTGTAAATGAGGTCTGACTCGTCGAAACGAACCATTGGACGGTGCGTCGGAATCGGCACGACAGGCATACCGTAGGTTCCCGCGAACTCGCCCGCCTCCGTCTCTGCAGTACCGGTCATGCCGGCGAGCTTGTGATA
>JBBSGY010000368.1:0-3520 GCA_038253645.1 Acidimicrobiales bacterium | reverse complement strand
GGCATTGATTGCAGCGAAATCAGACCCAAAGCCGATCGCGTCCGGCCCCGCGATCCTGCAAGGATCGGGTTCGAGCAATAGCGACAAGACCGCGAATAAGCCAACCACAACGTCGACCTCGATCATCTCGACCTCAACGACCATCGTCCAAACACAAGGCAACAAGACAGACGAGTCAAGAAAAGACTTCATCATCTCGGGCAGCGCGCCGGACCTCTTTCCAGGCGCCACGAAGCAACTTCCTCTTACGGTGTCGAACCCGAACAACTTCGCCATCAATGTGACGTCGATGACAGTCACGACCAGCGCCGCCTCAAAGGCAGGCTGCACAACATCGAGTGTCAGCGCCGGCCCATTTTCCGGCGGTTTGATCGTTCCCAAGAACGCAGACGCAACCACTTCGGTTGCAATCCGAATGAATACAGTGGCACCTAATGCGTGCCAGGGCGCAACTTTCACACTCGTCTACTCAGGTATTGCGGAGAAAGCATGAGAAAGCTCGCCGTTTTCGGACTTCTTACACTTGGAGCGCTCGGCGTCGCCGGCGGCGTTGCTTTTGCAGCGTGGACCGCACAAGGTGACAGCGCGACCAAGGGCTATGGGAAAGCGCTGACCATGCCTTCGATGGCAGCTCCGAGCGTGAGCGCCTCGAACTCATCGGTCACAGTTTCGTTCGCCGCGGCCACGTTCTCAACCGGTACGCCAGTCAGCGGCTACGCCGTGAAGCGGTACAACAACCTCAACGTCGCATCATCCATCAGTGGAACGTGCACGGGCACAATGATTGTTTCGTGCGCCGATTCCAATGTTGCGAACGGCAGCTACACATACACAGTTGCAGCACTTCGCCAGAACTGGCGTGGCATCGAGAGCGCACGGACAGCCGTCGCCGTTGCCGCGACGGCACCGGTTCTCAACGTCACATTGCCCACCTCGGGAACGAACTACAACACGAGCTCGTGGAACGGTGGCTGCTCGTCGGCGATTTGTGGAACAGCATCGTCGGGCACCGGACTCGCAAACGTGAAAGTCAGCATTCGACAAGGAAACGGGAATTATTGGAGCGTCTCTTCATTCGGGAGCACGTCCGAGGTTTTGAACACTGCTACCGGCACGACCAATTGGTCATACGCCTTTCCCGCAGCGCAATTCCCCGCCGACGGTACATACACGGTGCGGGTCGTTGCCACCGACACTGCCGGAAACTTCACCTCGATCTCCCGCACGTTTGTGATCGACCGGAGCGGACCCAGCACCGGCCAGTTCGGGTTCGGATTCATCAAGAACGGCCAAGTTCTCTCCGTAGCGTCGGTTTCGGATGCAACATCAGGCGTCGCCTCGGTCGCCTACCGTCTTTGCTCAGACCTGAGTTGCACGTCATCGACGCCGATCGGCTCATCGAGCACAAGTCCGTACAGCTACCCATGGATCTTGCAACCGGCAGACGGTCCGATCTTTATAGGCTTTGTTGCCACTGACAACGCCGGCAACACAACCAGCGGCGCGGCGACCGCGACCATCGACAACACGGCACCGACGACGACCGACAACGCTACGAGCGCTTGGACTAAGACCGCGCAGACGGTGACATTCACACGCACCGATGGCACGGGTTCCGGGGTGACCAACACTTACTTCACAACGGACGGATCAACGCCGACTACGTCGTCGAGTCTCGGGACATCCGTCACGTTGGGCGTGCAAGGCACCTACACCATCAAGTACTTCTCCGTTGACGCCGTTGGCAACATCGAGCCGGTCAAGACCGCCTCCAATCAGGTTCGCATCGACACCACAGCACCGACGGCAGCCGGTCTTACGAGTCCGACAGCCGGCGCGTTCATCAAGAACGGAGTGCAACTGACGGCAAGCGGAACTGATGCGTTATCGGGCGTCACCTCGGCGAGTTACTTCTATTGCGCCGGAACGATTTGCACGCCGACAACACTAATCGGCTCTTCGACCGCAACATCGACGTTCCCCTTTACGTGGAACTCGCAACCGGCGAACGGCCCATACCAGTTACTCGCACGTGTATCGGATGCTGCAGGGAATACATTCGACTCTCCGAAGGTCAGCGTAACGGTCGACAACATCGCACCAACGGGCTCGATAACCTCGCCGGCTGCTAACGCAACGGTGTCGGGCTCGAGCGTGGCTCTCACAGCGAGTGCCTCGGACCTCCTTTCCGGCGTTGCATCCGTGCAGTTCCAGTACTCGCCGGCAAGCGCAGGCACATGGACGAACATCGGGTCTGCCGACACGGTGTCGCCCTACACCGGAACGTGGAACTCGACGCTCGTCGCGGACGGTTCGTACGACCTGCGAACATTGACGACCGACAAGGCCGGCAACACCTTCAACTCGACGGTCGTGACGGTTATTACGGACAACACATTCACACCCGTAAGCGTTCAACTGGTCAATGGAGGAGGAAATGCAGCGGGCAAGGTCGAGGCGGGCGACTCCATCGTCGTGACCTACTCCGATCCGCTTCACGTCAGTGACATGTGCAGTACTTGGTCGGGCGACACTGCTAACCAGTCGATTTCGGGCAACAATGATGTGACGGTGCAGTTGAACGACGGCGGAACCAGCCAGGACACGATTACGGTGTCGGTTGCAAAAAGCGCTTGTTCCACCTTCAACTTCGGAACAATCAACCTTGGAGACACCGGTTATGTGAGCGGTGGCAACGCGACGTTCCCGGGACCCGGCAACGGCAACAATTCGACGATCTCTTGGAACGCCGCAGCCAAAACCCTGACCATCACGCTCGGTTCCAAGGGTGGATCGGGCTCGATCCCGAGCACGCCCGTGCCCACCAGCGTCGCTGCCTACATCCCCAGCTCCTCGTTACGAAGCTCGAGCCTGATCAGCATTACCGGCACGGCTTCCACGGGGAGCGCCCAACAGTTCTAGTGCGGATCCGGCCGGTTCCCCGGTCTTTACAAAGAACTCGATCGCGTCGAGCTAAGCGTAAGTGTTTCAAACACTGATGACACTTGATGTGCCTCCCGAACGCCGCTAATGGGCGCCTACGCCTGCAGTTTCATCCAGTCCTGATACAGGTCACTGAGTTCGAGTTGCTTCTCGAGATGTGATGCAAGCAGCTTGCAGAACGCGTATGCAATCAAAGACGGCGCGAGGCGGTCGGCGTCAAAGAACGCGTTCCCGTAGCGATCTTGCGTTACTGCGCGGGCAGCGCGGACGAGAGCGTAGGCTTTGTCTTGCTGGCTTCTCATCTTGTGGCTGATCACTACGAAATTGATCGTGTCCTGGTTTCCACGGGTGAGGAATCCGGCGGCGTCCATCGCAGCGCAGGTTGGTTGTCCACCGCGCTTGAGGAGAATGCCGTTGCGCGTGAGCTCTCTCTTCCGATTCTCCGACTCGAGTGCCAAACGGCGCACCAGAGACGGTGATGCTCGAAAGATCACATCATTGTTGTCTGTGATTTCAACCGTGCCGCGGCCCGAGAACCGCAACTTGGTGATCAAGGTATCCACAGACGCATGTAAGT
>JBBSGY010000367.1:0-3525 GCA_038253645.1 Acidimicrobiales bacterium | reverse complement strand
TGCATCATCGGCCCGCCCCTTGCGCGAACGGATGCGTCGTTTGAGTTCCAAGCGTTCGGGCGGAGCCACCGTCATCCTTGATCTTTGCATTCACCAGTTTATCATGTCTACTCACGTTATCAATGATACAGTGCACTAGTGGTGCCCGGCACACTCAGCGCTTACGGACTAAAATGGGTTCGCACGTACAACAGCCGACAGGAAGACGCTGTTGATCGCTTTGGCAGCTTTGGTCTTGGCTGGCTGCATTCGTACCGGTGGACCCGCACGGCCAATACTGGCAATGCTATAGGATTTCCCGACGGCCGCGTCATTGACTTTGGTGACGACACGCCAGGCATTCCAGAACATCTCGACACAACCAACAACTGGCTATTGCTAGCAGATGGCGGCAAAGTCGTATTTACGACATTACACGCAAACTACCCTCCTCCGGGGAATGAGCAATACACGATCTACCAAGCATCACAGCTCGTGGATGCTTATGGGCACACCACTACGTTAACGTACGAAGCGCCGACCTCCGACCAATATCGCAATCCAATTTATCGGTTGGCGAAAGTCCGGGACGACGCCAGTGGCAAGTATCTCCAAATCAGCTACTACCCCACTGGTTTAATCTCGATGGTCGAAGCGTTTGATGCCCGCGATGGGCGCGAGCAGTGGGTTCAGTACACCTACACGAGCGTTTCATACGGAGGCAGCCGCTCATATTCAGCTCTCACGCAGGTTGCCTACAGCGATGGCACCACAGCAAAGTACACGTACCAGCGAGACAATAGCAATCGTAACCAGAACGGGCCTGCTATTCCACTGCTGAAGACGTGCGATGACGTACGTTATCGGGGCCCAATGCGCCAGATTCAGTACGACTTTGTCCTGCGGGACAAGGTGCGCGGCAAGTTGCAAGCGGAAAGGAACATGATCACCGGCGACGCCGTCGCCGTTTCCACGCTGAAATTTCCACCTAGCTTCACAGATCACACTCGAACAGAAACTCGAGGCGATGGGTTACAGCGCACGTTCAATTACGATGGCAGTGGTCACCTACGGTCGTATAACGATTTTGCCGGTAATGTAACAACCATAACCGATGACCCCAACGGTTTCGTCGGCAGCATGCAAGATGCGCACCCGCAACATTACACTACAACCTACACGCATGATCCGACAACAGGCCGCGTCACTCGGATCGACCATCCAGCAGACGAATACGGAATTCATAGCTTAATCTTCGGCTACTCACCGAACAATGCTTATCTGCTCACTAGCCGCCGGAACGAAAAAGGCGATACCACCATCTACAATCGTCCCGATCCTGATAACCTTATCAAGACGATTCAGTACCCTGACGGGAGTGGCAGCATCTTTGCAACCGAGACATTCACGTATAACGGGTTTGGTCAGGTTCTCACGCACAAACTGGCCAATGGCTATTACGAGCACTTTATCTACGATCGATATTTCGACAGGCCGGACGAGGCTCATGCTGGGAGGCTGATCCGGCGCTCGCTACCTACGAGCGATGGTAGCTATCCGCCGTCGAACGTGGCGTATATCAGCTTCACCTACTACGAGCCGGGCGAGATTCCCGGTGACCCATGGCTGAACCGCGTTAGAACCAAATCGTATCCCGCTAATGCGCAAGGCTTGGTCGCTTCCGAAACGTATGAGTACGATCTCGCAGGTGGCGCTGGCGGAGCACCTGCCGCAGGACGTGGTCTAATAACGAAGATCACGCACGCCGACGGAACTTGGCAGTCGTTTGAGTATGATCCGTCTGGCAATCTGCTAGCGCAGGAGGACGAGCTTCGCCAGCGCACTACGTATGCGTATGACGACTACAACCGCCTGATAGCTGTCGCACCACCTGCTGGTGCGGGTCCGACGAGCTACAGTTATGAGATTGTGCGGGGAACTTCAGGTGCTTCAGCAGGCGCGCATACGGACAAGTCAGTCCACCTGAAAACGGACCCAATGGGTGTCATCACGGAGTATCAGTACGATCAAAACTTCCGAGTTCAGTCTCTGATTCAGCAGGATGGCAGCACTTCGCCGCCGACAACAACTTTCGACTACGACGAGGTCGGCAACCTTAGAGGTGTGCATGACCCCCGTAATTCGCAATGGGTTACCAACTATTCTTACGATAGTCGCAATCGTAAGCAAACGCAGCAAGATCCTCTTAACCCGCCGACAACGTTCCACTACGGCGACGGGCTGAATGTGACGCAGGTCGATAGGCCGAATGGGAAGGGCGGCATCACCTCAGAGAGCATGACCTACGATGGTGTGCGGCGGATGAAGTCTCACACCGAGCCGACCGGCACAGGCGGTACGAAAATGACAAACTTTTCCTACACTGGCTCAGGCATGCTCGCGAGCATCACCGATGGGCTTCACCCTGCGACGAACTTTCAGTATAGCGGTTCTGATCTGACGACGCTGATGACATACCCGGACAACAGCTCTCAGGAATGGCATTACGACGCAGCGAATAATGTCGACTGGCACCGCACCACCGCGAACGAGTATCAACGTTTCGCCTACGACAACCGCAATCGGAACGTGCACTATCAATGGGACAACAGCACCGCCGACCCTGCCGACTTTGCCTACTGGGACAACAACCTGATCAAAACCGCGACGAATCCAAATAGCACAGTGACTTTGACCTACGACGGAACCGGACGTGTGCTCACCGATGTACAGCAGGTTGCTGGCTTGACAGCCCCTCAGACCGTTCAGCATACGTACGATGATCCGAATCGTCGTAGTACTTTGTCGGTTACGGGAACTGAGTATCAATTGACGAATGGATACGATTCGCTCGGGCGTTTCGAAACGGTTTCTGGCAGCAACGCGCAAGGTACGGGTAACTCTCTCTGGTTCCAGTACTCTTATGACGCGGCGTCAAACGTCAGTCAGCGGTTATGTGCGATGAATGGCGTCGCACAAATATACTCCCGCGATGCGGTTGGGCGAGTTACTGACCTTGATGTGGTGAACGCCGAATCGCCCCAATATGCGACCGACGCCGCTGCGGCACTTGCGCCACCGTTGGTTCGAGAACTCGCGATGGCGGCGCTTCACCAACTCGGCAATACGGCGGTGCCTACGCCAACTGCCGCGCCAATAGTGCCGAATCCGACAGGTACGCCGCCGATGACACCTCCGTCGACGCCGCCTCCTACAAACACGAGTCTCGCAGTCGGCACTAGCGGAATTGGTGGTCCATCGCTAGTCGGCACGACGCCTTCTAATTTTGTCCAGACCCTGATGGTTCATACGCATTACGATTACACAAATCTGAACCGCATCCAGAGTGCGGATGTAAACGACGCCTGGAGCGGTTCGGTGTATCCATATCACGACGGATATGGCTACGACGACTCGGGTCAGCAACTCAACAGCACAAGTCTCGGCGGAATCGGTCACACCGTGAGCTACCAGTATGATAATGCCGGCAACCGCACAAGCGTGACGGACAACGGCGCTGCCACCGGCTACACGCCAGATAACGTG
>JBBSGY010000366.1:0-3547 GCA_038253645.1 Acidimicrobiales bacterium | reverse complement strand
TCAAGCGGCCAAAGCACGGGCTCGTGGTTACCGAAACAAGCGCTACATGATCACGATTGTGTATCTCATCGCCGGAAAGCTGCCGCTTCCGACATTGTCACGACCACTCTCCGCTACCCACACGATCTAGCGAAGAGCCAAAAGATCGTCATGTTGCTGCCGCGGCAGCTGCGTGTAGCGCGAGGTACTTGGTGACTACCAACGTCTCAGATTTCGACGTGAGCGAAGGTGCGGCACATGGGTTTCAAGTTGTTCGCCCCGACGATTTTGGTCTGCTGTTGATGGATTCAAATGAAGCTGCGGTCGTTAACGCGATTCAGCGAACACCGCCCGATCGATTTTGGGACTACCTTGTCGGTTTGAAAGACGCGAAAGATGGCTTGCCGAAGACTTATGAGCGGCTGACGGTCATCTATCGGTCAGCGGGGCATCAAGTCCCGTAATCGTCAATTGTTTCGTCATGGAATGACCAGTCCTGGCCATTGTGACGCCGATCGTCATCAGCCCGTCGAAATGCAACAACATCACTGACGCGCACACGTCGCTTGGAGCCATTCAGTTCTCCAGGAATGTCACCTCGATCGATGAGTGTGTTCACCCATGGCCGTGAGACACCGAGAATGGCGGCGGCCGATTCACTGCCAATTAGAAGGTCCGCTGGAACGACAGCGACATCTCGTCCTTCGGCGACGTCGCGTAAAAGGTCTGCGATCTTGGCCACCAACGACACGGGGAGGCATTCGGCGCCAAAGTCTTGGCTGTCTACCGTTAGCTGCATTTTGATTGGGAGCGTTGCGGTGTTGTCCTCGACCTTTTCGGCCAATTCACGAGCTAGCCGGCCGATTGCCAGGGCGTCTACGCCACTGAGCTGCTCTTTTGTCCTTGAGTTATCAGTTGCCTGCGACATGACCACCTCCGAGTGATAGTCGTATCCTAACCATACTTTCGGTTAACCGCAACTGTTTCTTTAGCTAGCTAATGGCTAAAACGTAAGGATATTCTGCTCGTCCATCCAGCCGCTATGACTCGTGGCCATTGCTGTTCGGCGGTCGGTCTCCGCTGGCTTCAATATCCAAGCTGCGGCGGTTGCTGGACGAATTCAAACCATGGTGCACGGACGTTCGTGCGATATGAGGCACAAAGTCGTCAGGAGCCGGTAAGGCCTCCGGCTGGGCCTGTGCGTCCCCCGTCAAGGCCAGAATGAGGAGAAAGACCCAGACCACGCGGTTGCAGCGCTTCTGGCGACTCTAGAAGCTGCTGAACAGTAACCATCACGTTACGTGCCTCGCGAACTCCGGTATCGAGACCAACGAGCAGAGCACTCCAAGATTCGGTCGAACTCACTTCACTTGAACCGTCTGCAGAGGGTTCAAAGCCACGCGAATCCATCAGTCGGCGTTCAAGCTCCAACACTTTGTCCGTGCTCACGTCGGGAAGTCCGTATTTCTGCCGTACGAGTCGAGCCAGCCTGAGAACGTAGGTCGCCTCGTGAACAAAGTTGTCCGAAGCAGCACGCAATTTGGATGTCGTCGGATCAGTCGGCCAGTCGAGCGCGTTGTCACCGGAAGCTAATTGCCTTGCAATCCTCCTAGACAGATACTCAAAAGGGTCTCGATTGATGTCCCGGTTCTGGATATCGCGTTCGATTTCGGTTCGCTCCGAGGCCGCGCGATCGATCGACTCTCGAAGTTTCGTGGACTGCACTTGAAACTCTTCAGCCGCGATTACACCCGACAGCAACACACAATATCCCCCGATGATGCCGACCCCCGTGGCCAATTGCGAAACAAGCAAGCCCCCGCTCGAAAGGCTCAACAGTACGGCCCAACCAATTGGCTCGGAGACAAGCGTTATCCGGCGCGCTATGTGTTCGCGGCGGCTGAACTTATTACCCACATTGACAAGGTATTCAACACGCCCTCGCCGGGTTCTGTCACAGACGTCCATAAGGATCGTTCTGGCAACGTCGGCCTTTGCCAACGCGCTCTCCAGGCGACGTTCAGGACCTTGTGACACAATCGACCATGTTGGCCGCGCGCCGTGCAATTAACCAACTGACGGCAAGCTCTGGATGATCTCCAAGCGCAATGTACGCCAGTGCTTCATTGCCCGCAGTTTGTTCTAACCCGATCTGTGGTCATTGATGATATGTCGGTAACTCGAACACCTAACTTAGAAAAACTTTCGGAGACCAGAAGGCGATTTGCACTGGGCGCGTAGCCTTTCAGCAGATGCTCCTCTCAGAGTGCTCCAGTTCCAATGTCATCTCACCCCTTCGCCATCATTGCTCCCTCACGTGGTGCGATATTTCTCGTCCTTCCCACGGCTCGAATCGAAGTTGGGAAGTGGATCTATGTTGATGAACGAAGCCTCGTTGACATCACCAAATCGGTTCTCGACCTCGCGCTAGAACGTGGTGGCCGCGCTGAGGTCTTAGGCGACAAGGTCGATATCGCGCCAAAAGTGGTTGTCCCATCCGAGCGCGAAACGCTGGCGAAGCTCGGCATTCCATTGCCTGAGCCTGACGACTTCCCGGTCGATGCCAAAGGCGACATCGACATCAAGAAAATGTTCCAGCTCATCACCGAAGAGGCTTTCGCTGAGGCCACGGCGCTACGAGCGAGCACCGAACAACTCCGTGCGCTTGGTCAGCTGACGGAACTTTCGACTGCACGTGTTGGAGAACGCGACGGACGCTTTTACGTTGCGCTGCGAAGCACCAGGTTTGACGTGACCGCATCAGTCGTACCGATAATCGAGCATCTTGTCGCTCTGTGTGATGGAGTCCCGACAATCGTCGATGTCTGGGCTCCCCATACTGTCTCTCGTCGCGACCCTGCGAATCCACCGTCGCCCCCTATGCCGATCACCAACTCGTCCGGCCGTGCAATTGCCGCACCGATTGCGCCCGGCAGAGCGAAACCGATGCTTCCACTACCGCGAGGGGCCAGCACAGTTCGTGCGGCGCGCATCGTTCGATACATCCCTCCGACCCAACTACATGCACGACTTGCATCCGCCACAATCACCATCGGGTTTGTGATGCCGGCGAGGTGAGCGAGCGTTGCGGGAATGCTCAGATCTGTCGGAGCATCGATTGAATGCGCCGCCGGCCACGTCATGGCAACCCGCCGGGCTTGCTGGAGCCAGTCGGCACTAACGCTCAGCGCTCTTCCTTCTAGTTCGATACTGAAGTCCACGAGGAACATGCTCACGTCGCTATGCACTTCGATATTTGGTGCGAGCGCGTTTCCCAACTCGGTGGAATCGATGTCGACCTGAATGGATCGCGCGCCGTCACCGGGGATCCTCCCGTAGTTTGTCGACTTGTCACCGCCCTTGCTTCCGAGCCAGATAATCAGATCGGCTGCTTCCGCAAACTCGTTGGCCGGTGCCGAGCCCTTTGCTCCTACGACGCCGACAGCCAGGTCGTGTGATTCGGCAATCGCGCCTTTTCCGTTGAAGGTCGTCGCGCACGGCACACCGACCATCTCGACAAGGCGTGTCAGGCTCGTCAGATCTCCTGAAAGATGTCACGTACATCAAT
>JBBSGY010000365.1:0-3570 GCA_038253645.1 Acidimicrobiales bacterium | reverse complement strand
TGCGCTCGAACTGACCCATGCTTTCCGCGTTGATCCTGAAATAGGCCTGCAAAGGCATCTCAACTTTGACACCCGGCGGAACGTAGATGAACGATCCACCGCTCCACACCGCTGAGTTGAGCGCAGAAAACTTGTTGTCGTTCGGCGGGATAACAGTGCCGAAGTACTGCTTGACGATTTCAGGGTGCTCACGCAGAGCAGTGTCCATATCGGTGAAGATGACACCTTGTTCTTCGAGATCTGCGCGGTTGCGGTGGTATACGACCTCGGAGTCGTACTGACTCGTGACACCGGCGAGGTACTTACGTTCTGCCTCGGGGATGCCGAGCTTCTCGTACGTCGCCTGAAGCGAAGGAGGAAGGTCGTCCCAACTGTCGACCGACTCTTGCGTCGGCTTCAAGTAGTAGTAGATGTCGTCGAAGTTGATTCCTGAAAGATCGCCCCCCCACGTCGGCATCGCGCGCTTGCCGAAATGCCTGTACGACTTCAGGCGGAAGTCGTGCATCCACTGCGGCTCGCCCTTCATCCACGAAATGTCTTCGACAACGTCTTGCGAGAGGCCCTTCTTGGACTTGAAGACGTAGTCCTCGGCGTCACGCCATCCAAGCGTGTACTTACCGAGATCAAGATCAGTCATAGCCATAAGTAACAGGACTCCCATGTGGTGGAACTGCCTATGAGTGTAACCGTCAAGGCTGATTATTAGTCCCGAGGTGGCAATTTTCAGGAGTAAACGCCTTTTTGCCTCACCAACACCAACCCTCCCCTCGGCCGGGGAAACCCTCGGAGTACTCTCTGGCGTGCTCCGACTGCCTTGTGGCGACCCTGCGGCGGCTCTAACCAGATGAACGAGGGTACGCGCTCCAAATGGACTGTCGCGGCAATCGTCGTTGCCTCGATCTTCGTCGCAGTGATGGCGCTCTTGATTGTCAAGAGCCAGAGCTTCAAGAACGGCTCTGTGAACTTGTCAAGCACGGAGACTACGACTACGACAACCAACCCCGATCCGACCGCGGGTCGTCCGGCAACAATCGTCGGCTATATGAAAACCGGAACGTCGGTGTCCGCACAGTCACTCGTCGTCGTCAACGGAATTACGGGCGAGAGACTACGGACGTTGGTTGACGTGAAGAATCCTGGTGAGGGTTTGTCGATCGACCGCGCCGGTACCGTCTATTACAGCGATTCAGACACAAAGACCGGTGGCATCTATTCCGTCCCGATTTCAGGCGGAAAGGCGAAACTCGTCTTGCGTGAGGCAACATCACCATCACTCAGTCCGGATGGAAAGATGCTTGCTTATCTGAGCAATTCGTCAAGCCAATCCGCGTCTGGTGCGTTGCGCACGTTCGACATCGCGAACCAAACGACGTTCTTGATCCGGCAGCCAACGGCGTCAAACGACTTCTTCAGTGGCGTTCCCTTTTGGACATCGGACGGAAAAAAGATCGGCATCGCACGTGTCAGTTCATCACCGCACGCGGGCCTGACTTTCTTCGATACCGGAAAGCTCTATTCGTCTTTGGATGGCGTTCGTCAGATCGCACCTTCAGATAAAACGCCAGACGGAACAGGCTGGTTTGGCGGTTCAGCACTCTCGGACGGCTCGTTGATCGTGTACGAGCAAACAGCGCCCGGTGACACGGTAATTGCCAACAGAATCCTGCACGTCGCTGCAGACGGAACAGTCGAACGAACAATTGTTGACGGAACGTCGTCGCAGCTGTGGAACCTGAACACCGCAACCACAGACGGAATGCATGTGTTGTTGACCTCGGCTCCCGGGCCGGATGCAAAGACTCCTGTTCCCGAACGTTCGCTCTACGTGCAAGAAGGCGAGCGACCGCCGGTACTGCTGGCAAAGGGATTAACCACCGCGACCTGGCGCTAGGCCCGAACATGACAACACACAGATCGAAGTCCCTGAATTGAGCGCTGAGCTGGCCTTACCGTGCAACCCGCTTCCCGCTGTCGCACCTACCCTCTAGTTTGGTGCGCATGCCCGAGTCGACCGCAGACTCCACCGAACTGATTCTCAAGGAGCTACTTCGTCAACCTGGCGTCGACGGAGTAATCGAGTTCGGTTCCACCGGCCGTGGCGAAAGTACGACCGGAGATCTCGATGTCCTCGTTGTCTTGAGAGACATCTCAGGGAAGCACGAGATGGTCACGTGGGCTGATTCGAAATCTCGAGTGACCGGTGTGAACATTTCCCCAACCGTAATGACACGGGAATCGCTCGCCGAGCGAATACGAAAATCTCCCTCATTCGGCGTTCACCTTCAAAAGGAAGGTCGCATTGACGGCAATGGTGAGGTCATTACGGAAATACGCAAGCTTTTGGATGCCGTCCAAGTTACGCCGGACTCGCTTCAGCGAGAATTTCTGGAGTTGCAACAGCGCCTTGAGCGCATTGCAACGCCCTCACGATTGGCCGGTCATTACTTAACAGCCCTTGGCCGCATTTACGCCATCGGTCGCGCTGCGTCGATATTGCAGTTAGTTGCAGCTGGGACACCGGAATACGATTGGCGGACCACATTTAAAACGTTGTCCGAGATGCGGCCGGAATTGCAAGGCGCGATCGCCGTCGTTGTCAGTCTTCGCCCCTTCTATGAGGCTCTTGATGGTCGCCGGGGCGTTGGTCAGTTGACCTCAGGGGCAACAAGGCGGCGCTACGAAGAGTCCGTCGACGCTGCCCGAAAAATCGTTCAACCTCAGGAGCACAGACTTGCCGGGTGAAGAACCACTCCCAATAGATTTCTTTGACGCATTGACCGTAGCGTTCCGGAACCACGAGCTGGAGGTGAAGGATTCTCCCATGGCTCACAGCGATCGAACAATGGCTGCTCAAGACGTTCCCAAACGCCGTTTGCCTGCCCTCTTTGAAAGCGTGCATAGAGGTCGCAGCATGACGACGCCCGGGCTCAGCGAAAGCACGCGAACAGAGTTGGTGGAACTTGTTGCAAAAGATCACGCTCGCGCAACCGAATTCATCAGTCGGCTCTTAACCCTGCGCTCCAGCCTGCTCCCGATCGCAGCGTCGTTGTCCACGGCGGCACTCGCTGTCGGCGTGGCTGCCGATCGACCAAAAGTCCTGTTCGGCACGGCACTCGTAATCTTGGTTCTCCTGCTTGTTGATCTTACCTATGCAACGCACTACCGGACGCTTCGCTCGCAAACCCGTCGGTTGGAACAGGTGCTCAATGCGAGTTTCAAACACGCTTATAGGACCAATGCAAAAGCCCATTCGCAGCAGGTGTTGGATCGAGCACTCGCGCGAGTCGAGATCGGCCAGACTTCCGTCCTACACCGTCCGCGATTGCGAGATTTTCCTCGCGCGTTCGACCTCAGAACGGCCGCACTGTCCGTCTTTATCCCCATCTTGGTTGGCACTGCGTTGATGACTCCAACACATTCCGACAAACCTGACCGCGGCTGCATTCTCGGTGACAGCGGAACGATCGTCATGGTCGATCATGTGCCTCGTCCGGTAAGTGGCGAGGTGAAGGTTGTTCCATGTCCAAACCAAGACACTTCACACAATCCGTAGCGCGTTGCTGCTTGCTG
>JBBSGY010000364.1:0-3571 GCA_038253645.1 Acidimicrobiales bacterium | reverse complement strand
CTCGTAGTAACCATCGACGTTCCGGTTCTCGGTAGTCGCGGCGTGGCGTTTCCTCCGCCGATGGCGGAGTCGGGAGTGTGGAATCCCTATGCCGATGGCTGGAATGAACACAGCAACAGCGCACCGATAGAACTGGCGGTGTTGTCGGAACGGGGTGCCACGATCGACGAGCTGTTGGATCGACACACCGTCGCAGCGAATGTGAGTGACATTGAGCGTCTACGCGAACAATGGAAAGGACCACTGGTTGTCAAAGGCATCCTAAGTGCTCGTGACGCCCGAAGAGCAGTGAATGCCGGAGCGGACGGGATTGTCGTGTCGAGCCACGGCGGTCGTCAGCTCGATCACGCCGCTGCGCCGCTCAGAGTCCTTCCCTCCATTGTGAGGGAGCTAGCCAAAATGGACTCGGAAGCAAAGGTGTTTCTTGATGGTGGAATTCGTAGCGGCGAAGACATCGCAATTGCAATCGCCGCCGGTGCGGATGCGGTCTTGATCGGGCAGCTTTATCTGAAGGCGCTCATGGCCGGCGGACAGCAAGGTGTCGTCCGAGCGCTCGAGATTCTCACGGCTGAATTCGTGACAGCGATGCATATATTGGGAGTTGCCACGCCGAGAGCGCTTGACTCCACATGTGTAAATCTACCTGGCATTGATACAGGGGCGTATCGAGTTTAGTCCCTCGGGTGGCCGCCGGCACAGTTTATGAAAGGGGTCAAAAGACTGACTCGTATGCATTGAGCGTCTGCGCAAACTTCTTGTGAAGCGCAACGGCAAAGTCTAAAGCCCGGCGAGTCACGACAGTGGACCCCGGGAATGGTTTGAACAACACAGTCTATTTCGCCTTCGAGGCACCTTCGGCTAAGCAGGAGCTACGTAACCATGTCAAGAAGATCACCGATAATCGGTGTGTGGGAGCACGCACAGTTTGAAAGGAGGATGGGGAAATGAGCACGGCAGTGCACCGCGCCCCTGACTGCCAATGAAGATTACAATCGATGAATTACGCGCCAAAATGCTTTCTACGCTTGGCGAAAAATTTCCCTTGCCTGACGCGGAACGAATTGTCGAAGTGTTGCTTTGGGCGGACATGGCCGGTGTGCCCACAATGGGCGTGATGAAGCTCACTGGTACTGAGCCGTTGCAAGACGTTGCACCGCTGCACGCGATTGAAATTGAGCGCGAGTCGCCGGTCTCAGTTCTTATAAATGCCGGTGCAAATCCGGCGCCTTTGGCCTCTCAGATCGCGACGGACTATGCACTCGAAAAGGGAGTGTCCTCAGGTATCAGTATCGCCGGCGTTCACAACATGTTTTCCAGCACAGCTGCGCAGGCCTTCTATGCACTTCGCATAGCAAATGCCGGGCTCATCGGAATCGTGCAATCGCGGACACCGGCATCAACGACGGGATTCGTCAGCATTGATCCGCTGTTCGGCACTAATCCAATTGCCTTTGCCTTTCCCACCACTGACGAACCCCTTGTATTTGACATGAGCACATCGGCGATGATGTGGTACGGGCTTGTGCTCGCTGAGTCACATGGAAAAGACATTCCGGTGGAAATTGCGATCGATTCTCTCGGCAATCCGACCACCAATCCGACCGAAGCGATGAACGGAGCACTTCTGCCGTTCGCACAGGGGCACAAAGCTGCGGGTTTGGCGTTAATAGTGGAAATTCTTGCAGGTGCATTGCCGGGTGCTGCGTACGGCCAGATCGAAGGAGAGTGGGGAGCATCTTTCATTGCCATCGATCCTGAGACTTTGATCGGACGTGATGAGTTTCGTAAACGATGTTCCGACTTGACGAGGAAGATCAAGTCGTCGCGCAGACAGACAGGAGTTAACGGCATTCGTTTGCCTGGCGATCGATCGGCACAGTGCTATCAGGAATCCGTCAGAACCGGAATGGTTGACGTGGAAGAATCGGTGCTCGCGGAACTTGCGTATGTTTGAGCGGCGACGAATACGACGTTGTATCGAGAGATCGCTTCGTGAATACTCAAACGTGTGCGCTCCAGCGACGCGCTTTGTCTTGTTGCACCGGACATGGCTCTTGTCTCAGACCGATTTGGTCGCGACGAAGTATTGAAGAGTCTTGTGAACTTGGCGCGCCAACGGACAAAAACTCGCGGACGGCTCAGCGGAAGCGGCTAGCGCGGCGGTCGCTCGTGTGCTGTCTATCCGGTGAAGTCATTGTTATTTCCAGAATCGGCGAGCGTTCGGTGCGTGCTCAGCGCGATCACACAGGTCTCGAGTTGCCGCAATCAATCTTGCTATGTCTTGCTCCGGCCGGAGGAGGGCTGCTCGTACAAAGCGATGATCCACGCTTATGTTGTCCGAGTCGTGCTTGACGTGTATGAAACATTCGCCTGGCATAACAGCTACGCGCGAGTCTGAGAGTAGTCGCGAATGAAACTGCAACCCCGTAGGCGCGCCGGGCGTGCTTGACAAATCGAGCAATATTGCTGGGCCGCTGTACCGATCATGATTAATAGTCGCAATAGAAGTGTTGGAGAGACCAGCTTCGAGTGCACGCTCATTTGTCGCGGCGATTGACGAAAGGGTTTCGATGTGTCGCTCCTTCAGAGACGCGTTCAATACGTCCCGAAAGAACAGTCGTCGCGCTACGTCGAGCCTGTCTTGACGCACCTCCAACAATCTTTCGACAGAACCACGAAATGCAGGAGTGGCGTACAAGAACGCGAGCTTTTCGCGCTCTTCCAGCAAACCGAAAGGCTTTCCCGTATCCCATATACATGCGAACTTCAGCCTATCGATCCCAGCCAGAACGTTTGGAGCCATGGGTAATTCGGGACCACTTCGCCTTACCCACGCGGCGCACTGATCGACAATGAGTGTGACATCTTGGTGGGCGGCAGCACGGCCAATTGATACGAGCTCTTTCGCAGTCAACACTTGCCCGGTCGGATTGTGAGGGCTTCCCAACAGGACGCACGCAGTGTTTCCGCCGTGGATCATCTCGACGATCTCCTCCGTCGATACAGTCAACGAGCGAGGATCGGCGTCTACGTATCGCATCGACATACCCAAGAGCGACGCCAAGCCGGGAT
The DNA here is from genome assembly GCA_038253645.1 of Acidimicrobiales bacterium. Classification (GTDB taxonomy): domain Bacteria; phylum Actinomycetota; class Acidimicrobiia; order Acidimicrobiales; family JBBSGY01; genus JBBSGY01. Next base: position 499 of record JBBSGY010000364.1, on the reverse strand, counting down.
AAATGTCTATCGATGGGTTGCCGGCAAGCACTTTGTTGCCATTACGGCTGGCAGCGATCGCGACGAGCAACGCGTCACTCGCTGTATTGACCACCAAACAATCCTTTGCGAAATCAGGGTCGATTCCAACCGCAAGACACGCCCACGTGCGGAGATCGGTGTCGACGTCATAGCTGGGGTCGTGGCGGTTTGTCGTCTCGCGTTTCGTGGATGGCAATGCCATCAGGTCATTGAGCCATGGAAACTCGAGGTCCATGGGGTGAATTCGCATTAGGTCAACAACGTTCGGAAGCGCGTCAACGTCGTGTTCGAGACGCGTCAGCATGGATCCACCGACGGAATTGGTCATGGACACACGATCCGCGATCAGCGTAGGACCATTCATCAAGGCGATCGTAGGAGAGCAACCAGTGCCTACACAATCGCAATCGATCTTTGGATCAAGCGATACGCTCATCTCGCCATGACCGGCCACCTTGGAAACGACACATGAAGTTGG
>JBBSGY010000363.1:0-3584 GCA_038253645.1 Acidimicrobiales bacterium | reverse complement strand
TTCTGCACACGACCCTGCCGGCTGTCTACGATCTGCCGCCTAGCGATCGGACGCAGGCAAGTCTGTGGTCGGTTATGCACAGAGAGTGACTACATCGGCCGTAGGGACAGTAAATCGCCCTTTCGCCCTTGAATTTGGCAGAAGCTTCTCGTATCCTGCCGCAACCGCTTGCAGATGCTAGGCCGCGTGCCTAGTATCCCTTGAGCCGTGCACGCTCGCCTCCTGTTCTCCGCAGTTCACTTATCTGCGGACATTCTTGATTTTGGCGCGCCGCGCGGTTTTTTAGCCACCCCGTCTCACGCTCGTCAGGAGTAGGCCCTTGCCTCCTCGTTCCTCAATCGCGGAACGCCCTCCCCTTCGGGAGAGGTTCTCATTTGCCAGTTTTGAAGAGGTACTCCCTCTTCCCGATCTCATCTCGATTCAACGCGACTCGTTTGCGTGGTTCCTCGAGCATGGCTTGGCGGCGGCATTTGCCGACATCAGCCCAATCGAGGACTTCACAGGCCAGCTGCGTCTCGAGCTCGAGTTCGACCCCAACGACCCTGATCTTCGGCCCGCGCCCAAGTTCACGGTCGAGGAGTGCAAAGAGAAAGACATGACCTACGCCGCGCCGATCTTCGTGCGCAGCCGTTTCATGAACTCCGGAACCGGTGAGATCAAAGAGCAGACGGTCTTCATGGGCGACTTCCCGATCATGACCGACCGGGGAACGTTCATCGTCAACGGCACCGAGCGTGTCGTCGTCTCCCAGCTTGTCCGCTCGCCCGGTGTCATTTTCCAGCCCGGCCGCGACGTCAAGACCATCGTGACCGGCACCGTTCACCCGTACCGTGGTGAGTGGGTCGAGTTCGATGTCGAGGCCAAGCCCGGTAAAGAAATCACCGGGGGTACCCGCGTCGCCCGTAAGCGTCGCCTGGGCCTCTTCACAATGCTTCGTGCATGCGGTTATGAAGACCCCGCGTTCCTCGAGCGCTTCGTGCGTCACTTCGACTTCCTTCAAGGACAGTGGGAGAAAGAGCGCGAAGTTGCGCCGACCCGCGAAGAAGCACTAGTCGAGATCTACAAGCGTGCGCGTCCGGGTGAGCCACCCAACGTCGAATCTGCGCGCGTCTACTTCGAAAACGCGTTCTTCAATCCAAAGCGTTACGACCTGACGCGTGTTGGTCGTTACAAGCTCGACCGCAAGCTCCGTCCCGAGATCGAGAAAATCGAAAAAATCCTCGGTGTCGAACTCGAAAAGCCGGTCGAGGGTCAAGGCGTTCTCTCACCTTCCGAAATGCTTGCTGCAGCCAGCTACATGTTGCACCTTGCAAACGGTGAATCGGGCTACCGCCTCGATGACCAAGACCACTTCGGAAACCGTCGTATCCGCGCCGTCGGTGAGTTGATTCAAAACCAAGTGCGCGTCGGGCTGTCGCGCATGGAGCGCGTTGTTCGTGAGCGCATGACGACACAAGACGTCGAGGCAATCACGCCACAAACGCTTATCAACATCCGTCCGGTTGTTGCGTCGATCAAAGAGTTCTTCGGAACTTCGCAGCTCTCGCAGTTCATGGACCAGCACAACCCACTTGCAGGTCTTGCGCACAAGCGTCGTTTGAATGCAATGGGCCCCGGTGGTCTCAGCCGCGAGCGCGCAGGCTTCGAAGTCCGAGACGTTCACACGTCTCACTACGGCCGCATGTGCCCGATCGAAACCCCTGAAGGTCCCAACATTGGTCTTATCGGCCACCTCGCGACCTACGGACGCATCAATGCGTTCGGTTTCATCGAGACGCCTTACCGCAAGGTCGTTAACGGCAAAGTCACCGACGAAGTCGTCTATCTCGCTGCAGACGAGGAAGAGGAATACGTCATCGCGCAGGCAAACGCGAACCTCGCGCCCGACGGTCACTTCACGGACGACAAAATCCTTGTGCGTCGTGGACCGATCGGTGCCGGTGTTCGAGTCGGCGCAGTGAGTACGAGCTACGGCTCGACTTCCGAAGTCGACTACGTGCCACCTGCAGACGTCGACCTTATGGACGTTTCGCCGAAGCAGATTCTGTCGCTCAGCACCTCACTCATTCCGTTCGTCGAGCACGACGACGCGAACCGAGCGCTTATGGGCGCGAACATGCAGAAGCAGGCTGTACCGCTTATTCGTCCCGAAGCGCCGTATGTCGGCACCGGTGTCGAGTCACGCGCAGCCGGTGATGCAGGCGACGTAACACTTGCTGAAGGCAGCGGAACTGTTGTTGCAATCAGCGGTGAGTCGATCACCATTGAATACGACCCGGGTCAAAAAGACCGGCTTGGTGCAACGCTTGCCCGCAAGGTGGTTCGTCTGCACAAGTTCCAACGTTCCAATCAGAACACGTGCATCAACCAACGTGTTGTTGTTCCCGAAGGAACCGTTGTCAAGAAGGGCGACGTTCTCGCGGACGGTCCTTCAACCGATCACGGCGAACTCGCGTTGGGCAAGAACCTGCTCGTCGCGTTCATGCCCTGGGAGGGTTACAACTACGAAGACGCAATCATTCTTTCCGAGCGTCTCGTTCGTGACGACGTGTTGTCATCGATTCACATCGACGAGCACGAAGTCGACGCACGTGACACCAAGCTTGGTGCGGAAGAAATCACACGTGACATCCCGAACCTTTCCGAAGACATCCTTCGTGATCTCGACGAGCGCGGCATCATCCGCGTTGGTGCAGAGGTAACGGCAGGCGATGTTCTCGTTGGCAAGGTCACTCCGAAGGGTGAGACAGAGCTCACTCCCGAAGAGCGACTTCTGCGTGCGATCTTCGGTGAAAAGGCTCGTGAAGTTCGCGACACGTCGCTCAAGGTTCCTCACGGTGAGTACGGCAAGGTCATCGACGTTCGCGTCTTCGACCGTGACGACTCACACGAACTTCCTCCTGGCGTCAACCAATTGGTCCGTGTGTACGTCGCACAGCACCGCAAGATCAGCGAAGGCGACAAGCTCGCCGGTCGCCACGGAAACAAGGGCGTCATCTCCAAGATCCTTCCGATCGAAGACATGCCCCACACCGCCGATGGCACGCCGGTTGACATCATCTTGAACCCGCACGGCGTTCCTTCACGTATGAACATCGGTCAGGTTCTCGAGTCACACCTTGGTTACGCAGCCCGTTGGGGCTGGGACGGTCTCGACGCAGAGCCGGTGCGTGGCACCGAGCGCAAGACGCGGCCGTCGACAGAACCGGCAACGTTCATCTCGACTCCCGTGTTCGACGGTGCGAAGTGGGACGAAACCGAAGACGCAAAAGGCAAGCCGACGATCAAAGAGATCTTCGGCAAGCTCAACCCGGAAACTGCTGACGGCACACGCCTGATTGGTACCGACGGTAAGACCACGCTTTACAACGGTCGAACCGGCGATCCATACGACGTGCCGATTCACGTGGGCTACATGTACATCCTGAAACTTGCGCACCTTGTCGACGACAAGATCCACGCACGTTCGACTGGTCCGTACTCGATGATCACCCAGCAACCGCTCGGTGGTAAGGCGCAGTTCGGTGGTCAGCGGTTCGGTGAAATGGAAGTGTGGGCCCTCGAGGCATATGGCGCTGCCTATG
>JBBSGY010000362.1:0-3586 GCA_038253645.1 Acidimicrobiales bacterium | reverse complement strand
GCTGCGACATAGTCGAATATGCGAGCACGCGTTTGATGTCGTTTTGTGCGACCGCGACGGTTGCGGCAAAGAGCGCGCTCACGGCCCCGACAGTTGCAACCGTCAACGCCGCTGTGTGGCTGATATCGAGCATCGGAGCCACACGGACCATGAGGTAAACACCCGCGGTAACCATGGTCGCGGCGTGAATGAGTGCCGAAACCGGAGTCGGTCCTTCCATGGCGTCGGGGAGCCACACGTAAAGGGGGAGCTGCGCGGACTTTCCCACCGCACCGACGAACAATAGGAGCGCTGCCGCCGTGACTGTTCCGTGCGAAACGTCATTGAGGTGCTGAAGGAATCCTGCGTTGTCGGCAGTGACATAGGTAAGTGTGCCGAGCGCTCCAAAGATGACGAACATGCCAAGCAGCAAGCCGACGTCACCGATGCGGTTGACGACGAAGGCCTTCTTCGCCGCGGTGGCGGCTGTGTCTTTTTCGAACCAAAAGCCAACGAGGAAGTACGAACACGCACCGACACCTTCCCAGCCGAGGAACGTGACTAGCAGATTGTCGCCGAGAACCAACATGAGCATCGAGAACACAAACAGGTTCATGTAAACGAAGAACTGGTGGTACCGGGAGTCGCCCTTCATGTAACCGACGGAGTAGAGGTGGATCAACGAGCTGACGCCGGTAACGAACAGTGCCATCGTGATGGAAAGCGGGTCGACGAGAAGCGACGCACCTAGCTGAAGTCCACCGACATTGAGCCAGTCGAACAGTTTCACCGAGTGCTGACGCAACACCGTCGTGTGGGTCAACATCTCGAGCCAGATCACCAGTGTTGCAATGAAAGATGCCGCGACTGCCGCAAAGCCGGCCCATCCGGCCGCGGGCTGACCGAGACGCTTACCGAAAAACGCAAGGACAAAGAAGCCGAACAGGGGAAGCGCCGGAATGAGGAACGCGGTCGAGTACATCAGCGCTCCAATAGGTGAAGGTCGTCAGCGGTAACGCCGCTGCGTTGACGGAAGATCGAAACGATTATGCCCAAACCGACAACTACCTCGGCGGCGGCAACCACAAGCACGAAAAACACCAGCGATTGGCCGGCGACATCGTCAAGCTTGCGGGCGAAGGTCACAAAAGTGAGATTGACAGCGTTGAGCATGAGCTCAATGCACATGAACATCACCAGAACATTGCGTCGAACCATCAGTCCGAACGCGCCGGTGCCAAAAAGCACCGCAGCAAGAATCAAATAAGGCGCAATGCTCAAGCTCATTCGGCGACCTCTGCACTCACAAGACCTTCTTGGGGCGACTCTGCTTCTGAGTCGTCCTCGAGCTCTTCGACTTCTTCAATGATCGGCGGAGGCTCTTCTTCACGACTTCGTGTGAGCACGACGGCACCCACAACGGCAATCACGAGAAGGATCGAGGTTGCTTCGAATGGAAACAGGTACTGCGTGAATATCGAGTCGGCAAGGTGTTGAACGTCTGAACCCGGGTCTGACTGCGCTCCTTCGTGTGCAGGGGCGCCGGTCGCGTCCCATGAGACACGGGCAATCGCGACGACCAAGCCGATCATGGCTGCCGCAAACAGGAACGCAAATGGACGCTGCACTCGCAGGTGTTCCCGCTTTGCCCGCTCGCTGCGATCAACACCCAGGAGCATGATCACGAACAAGAAGAGCACCACAATTGCGCCCGCATACACAATGACCTGAACGACCGCAAGGAAGTTCGCTTTTTGTGCGACGAACAAGATTGCGATTCCGAACAGTGTGACAACGAGGCAGAGCGCGGCATGCACCGGCTTGCGCATCGCAATCACTCCAAGTGCGCCTCCCACAACCAACATTGCGCCGACCACGAAGGTTGCAATGTCAGGCGCGGTCGCGGCGAGGATCGAACTCATGATTCGTGCTCGATGTTCGTGTCGCCAATGTGCTGGCTGGGTTCCGGCTCACGCACTCCGTGCTTCAGATCAGACGACCACAATACCTTGCCCGTGCTTCGGGCGTCACCCGATGGCGCAGTTGCGCGCATCCAGGCAGAGGTACGCTTTTTTTCGTCTTTCGCCATTTGTGGCTGGCGGTCGGGGTCTGCCCAGTGTTCCCACGGCATCTGCTGTGGATTGCCCTCGTCGCCCACGATCAATTGGTCTTGCTCGTAAATCGCGTCGTCGCGGTTCGTAAACGAGAACTCGAAGAGCTTCGATTCCGTGATTGCCTCGGTCGGGCATGCTTCGACACACATGTCGCAATGGATGCACCGCAGATAATTGATCTCATAGACGAACCCGTAACGCTCGCCCGGTGAAACCGGCGAGTCGATTGGATTGTCCTTACCACGCACATAAATGCACTTTGCGGGACAAACGCCTGCGCACAATTCGCACCCGATACATTTCTCCATGCCGTCTTCGTACTTGTTGAGCACGTGACGACCGTGAAAGCGCTCGGGCTTCGGACGCTTCTCTTCCGGATACTGGAAGGTGATCTTTTTCTTCCACGTTTGTTTGAGCGTGATCCCAAAACCTTCAAAGAAGCCCATATCTTAGCGCTCGATCTCTGCGAACGAGTCTTCGGTTTGTTCGTCACCGACGCCCATTGCTGTGTAGAGGATGAATGCAGTGATAACGAGACCGATGAAGGTGAAAATGCCGTAGCTGACCTTCACTTGCATGGCCGCAACGATCAACAACCAGCCCAGGCTGAGAGGGATGAGGTACTTCCATCCGATGTCCATCAACTGGTCATAACGGAGACGGGGAAGCGTTGCACGAACCCACACGTATACGTAGAGAAACCCGACAACCTTCAGGCCGAACCAGAGCACCGACCAGATCCAGTCTGGGAGGAAGCCCGCGGTCGGTCCGTCGCCGCCACCGAGAAACAGCGTGACGATGAACGCCGACATAGTGATGGTGTTCATGAACTCCGCGAGAAAAAACATTGCAAAACGGATGCCCGAATATTCGGTGTTGAACCCACCGACGAGTTCTTGCTCCGCTTCGACCAAGTCGAACGGAGGACGATTCAGCTCGGCGGTCGCTGCGATAACGAAGACTGCGAACGGAACGATCGCTACCGCAAGGATGTTCCAGCCGTGCAGCCAGTGTGGACCGTCATGAATCAACGGTTGCACTTGACTCGAAACGATCGAACTCGTCTGCAAGCTGCCCGACACCAGGACGACTGCTGCAGTCGAAAGGCCCAGCGCAGCTTCGTAACTGACCATTTGCGCTGATGCACGCACAGAACCGAGCAACGGATACTTCGAGCCGGACGACCAACCGGCGAGCATGACTCCGTAAACCGAGATAGACGAGACGGCAAGCAACCACAGGATGCCTATCGGCGGGTCAGCCAACTGAAGGCGCGTGTCGTGTCCGAAAATGTGGACGACGCCACCGATCGGCACGATCGCGAAAGCAAGGAATGCCGGAATAACAACGAGGTATGGCGCAAGTTTGAAGATCGGCTTGTCTGCCTTGTCGGGAATCAGATCCTCTTTGAAAAAGGCTTTGATCCCATCGGCAAGGCTCTGTAAGAGACCAAATGGGCCCGCGCGGTTTGGGCCGATGCGGTTCTGCATGTC
>JBBSGY010000361.1:0-3627 GCA_038253645.1 Acidimicrobiales bacterium | reverse complement strand
GTATGTCCTGCCACCAGGCGGGTAATTCCTCTCTCCATGTAGAAGAAGCGACCCATAGTCTTGTAGCCTTTTGTGAGCTGTGGGGTCTTACGTTTGCGATCGTGCAGCTACCGTCAGTTGGTAGGAGATCGTGTTGTCCGACGCGAGTGTTATTTATGTAGTCGAGCTAGGAGCGAGCCATTGCTCCGCGGGTTTCCATATTGACGGAATCACGACTCAGCTGACACAGCAGCGCACGCCACAAGTAAGAGAGGGCGGAGCAGACGCCCTGTTTGAGGTTCTATGCCACCTGGTCGATGAGGTTGCAAAGTCGGCTCCTCCCATGGACGCAGTCGCCGTGTCGTTCTCGGGCTTCCTCGACTTGCGCGAACGAGTGGGGATACGCGATTGCGGACCATTTCGCGACCATGAGGTAATGGTTTCGGCTCCGCACATAAATGACATACGAAACCTCCCATTTTTCGAATGGATCGAGCGGGCGGGTTGGGGAGTGCCTGTGCACATCGAAAACGACGCAAACGCCGCTCTTCGCTCTGTGACCGAGATTCCTACCGCAGTTAGTGTGAATCTCGGCACGGGCATCGGCGGCGCAATAAAGCGCGACAACCGAATCGTTCACACGCCCAACACGTGGTCCAACCACCAGATCGGACATGGCTTCAGCTGGAGCCCGCCCGAAGGACTCATGCGCAAATGCCTTTGCGGCTCTATTGGTTGCCTTGAAGCGGCGGTTGGCGCTTGGGGACTTTCCGAGCGCTACGGTGTGCGGCCGGAAGACGCACCTCCCGATGTGTACGACCAGATGCGCCAGGAAGTCATCGAGTACCTGAGCCCTGCTATCGCACACATGGTCGAGAGGGCCCGCATCAACAGGGTTCTGCTGAGCGGAGGCGCCGCTCAAGGGTTTCAGGGGCGGGAGGCGGAACTGGATGGGTTCGACTTCGCCGGAGCCGTCGCACGCAGAATCTTGCGCGAGTCCCCCGGACTAACCGCCGTGACGGTGCAAGTGCTGAATGGAGTCGACTCCGGACTGCACGGCGTCGCGCTCGCCGCGCAGGACTACGATTTCGTGTCGGCGAGCCTCACCAAACACTGAGCCGCAGCACTCACATCCCGCCCCAGCACAAGGTTCAGTTGTTGAAACACGTTTTGCTAATTCCCATTCTGTTCGAGTATCGATAAAAGGTGGGTTTACGACTCGTAGGCGCGGGCGCAATCCTTGTCGACTATTGCGCACCAGTGCCGGCGGCGGACATTCCGGACCAACAACCATTCAATCCGGGTGACAAGGCGCGAGCCGACGTTTCCGTCATCGACCAATACATCGATTGGTTCAAAGCCACGGGCGATGTGAGGGTCGGAGGGCCTGTTCCCATTGGTTTGGCCTACGCGTCGGCATATGCGCGCGCAGCAGACATCGACCTATCAGTCAACTTTTTCGGCGCCGTAGGTACCGACGGCGCATCACTAAAGATCCGTGAATTCGCACGGGACTTTCTCGGGGGAGCTGAAGGCTTGCAAGTTACGGGTAGAGAATGCGGCAAGGCGTTGAATTTAGGTGACACGAACACTGGCGACCGCACCATCCTGTACGGCGACCTCCCCCCCAGCATCAATCCGATGAACGTTCCCGGTGGACTGCCGCAATTGGCCGGTAGCGTCGATGGACTTCATATCGATAGCCGTGAGCAGGGGCTTCTGAGATTGCTGCGTGTGTAAAAATGTACGGCAAGCCTGTGTACTGCGACGTCGACGACTGGGTGCCGGGCCAAAGTGCGCACTTGTTGCCATTCGCCACAGTGGCCCAGCTTCCTAAGCGGTCGGCGGAAGCATGTCTCCGCGAGCTCGGCCATCCCAAAGCGTCTTCACTGACGACAGCCGGCGCTGCGAGCGTGATTCGCCAGCGTCACATACTGGACGCGGTGATCGTTACGGATGGCAATAACGGATTTGGTTTCAGCCGTCGAGGACTGACTGGATCTCGTGAGGCGTTTGCGGTGGAAGCAGTCGACACGACTGGCGCGGGCGACGTGTTCGGCGCGCTCGTACTCCTGGGTTTAGTTCAAAAACACAGCGTGGAAAGAGCGTGCGACTTGGCTTGTGCCGTTGCCGCTGTTTCCGTTCAATATGACGGTCACACGCATCTCCTTTCCCATCCAAACGTATTGCTATCCGGCGTCTCGCGTCTAGTACAAGCATGAGGCACGGGACGATCGATGGGGCAAGAAGCCGTCTGAATCATCGGGCGCCTGCTGTAACTAGTTTCATGACATGCGATAATTAATGGTGATTTCCGGATTCAATGGCCTGACACAACGGGCCTGGAAAGATCTCCGCGGAGCCGGCCACGATGTCTCGGTTCAATTTGCTCTCGAAAAAGACGGGCACGACGTGCTGGCGGCTGTTGAATCCACGCCGCGGAAAGTCCGGCGGATGAGGCTTGGGCGAACGTCAGCGCGATGGACGACCTTTGCGAGACGATTCTCACCGAGACCACGAATCAAATTGTCATTGCGGCGATCTCTGGCAATGTCGGCGCCGGTGACGCGATGACTGTGAACTTCAGCGGCCATCTCTTCGTGGATCTGAGAACCGCATTTGTCGCAAAGTCCCGAGCCGAGGCCATGCCCGGCAACCTCGAAAGTTCCAACATGTTCCAAACCTCAGTCGAAATGGAAGTTTCAGCGGATCTCGATTTCATAGACACCACGCACAGAGAACTCGAAACCAACCCCGTCTGACACGCTCGTACGGATGGGCCTTCGCGCGGCGGCCGAGGCAGTTTCGTGGCTAAGCCGGCGGAGGATTGAACATGTTGACGTCAATGCTCTTACGCAAACCGCGTTTCTCAAAAAATTCAACTGCTTCGTCCGTCTCAGTCCATAAATGGAAACGTTGCACGCCTTTTTCTCCGAACCACCCAACGAGTCGCGCCAGCACCTCCGTTCCAATTCCGCGGCCACGCCATTCAGGCTCCGTGTAGAACGACTGGAGATAACCCAGCCGCCCATCTGGCAACCAATAGGTCGGTTGTATTTGCAGAATTACCGCGACGCCTGTTGCAATCAGTTCGTCTCCTTTCGTGGGATGTTCCGCGATGACAACGCTGGCATTGCCTGCTTCAGACGCGTCTCGTAGAAAGGTAACTGCGCGATTCATCCACAGACCAGTTTGCAAATTTTGTTCGCTCGAACCGGCCAGCAACTGCTGCAGACGCACCACTTCCGACATGTCCGACTGGCTCGCCGGACGCAGCACAACGGGAACATTTGATCCTGTAGTTGACATTGCGAAAGAGTCGCATACGCACCGGCGCATTGAAAGCTCTCAGTGCATTCAGCCGCTCGTGAACTGAAGCCTCATTGGCGTCACCTCTGATTGGTGTTTGACACGCTGTTTCTAATCGAACCTTTGTGAGTGGATCTCGAATAGTTTCGAGCCATGGACATATCAAAGATCCAAGAACAGCTAACAAAAGCCGACATCGGCGCGTGGTTGTTCTACGACTTCCACCACAGCAACCCGATCGCTTACGAGGTGCTCGAACTGCCGGTAGGGATGGCCACTCGTCGCTGGTTCTATTGGGTGCCTGATCACGGTGACCCGGTGAAGATCACAAGTGCGGTG
>JBBSGY010000360.1:0-3665 GCA_038253645.1 Acidimicrobiales bacterium | reverse complement strand
TGAACACTTTGCGCCTTTGGTCGGCGCGGGCGGTCGAAGAATTCGACCTTCAGTTCTTCAACAACGGTGAATACGTACGTGCCTACGAAAAGCGCATTTCATCGGAGTACATCAGCAAAGTTCTCTATCCAAACGACAACATTGAGCAAGGTAAAGAGCTCCGACTCAAGCAGCAGTACTTCTTTGTTGCAGCTTCGCTGCACGACATCATCCGTCGCTACAAGACGACTCATTCCGATATTCGTGGCTTTGCATCGAAGACCGCCGTGCAGATGAACGACACACACCCCGCACTTTCAGTTGTGGAGCTCATGCGCATTCTTCTCGATGAAGAAGGTCTTGATTGGGAAGACGCTTGGAAGATCACGCAGGCTACTTGTGGTTACACCAACCACACACTCATGCCAGAGGCACTCGAGCGTTGGTCGGTTCGGCTCTTCGAGCGCTTGCTTCCCCGCCATTTGCAGATCATCGGTGAGATCAACAGCCGTCTCACCAAGCTTGTCACCGCAAAGTTCCCGAACGACGAAGAGCGCGCAAAACGCATGGCGATCGTCGAAGAAGGCCCTGACGCACACGTGCGCATGGCTCACCTTTCCGTCGTCGGTTCACACACGACCAATGGTGTCGCCGCGCTGCATAGCGAGTTGCTCAAAGAGACTCTTTTCAAAGACTTCTACGAGCTCTGGCCGGAGCGCTTCCAGAACAAGACAAACGGAATCACGCAGCGTCGTTGGTTGCTTGCTTCGAACCCGGAATTGTCGGAACTCATCACGTCAAGAATCGGCGACGGATTTGCGACCCAACTCGACCAGCTCAAAGGTCTCGAGCCGCTGGCGAAAGATGGTGATTTCCAAGCGGAGTTTTTGCGTATCAAGCGTGAGAAGAAGCGTCAGCTTGCCCAAGTCGTGTTGCAGGACACCGGCGTCGAGATCGACGTCAACTCGATCTATGACGTTCAGATCAAGCGTTTGCACGAATACAAGCGTCAACTGCTCAACGCGCTGCACATTCTCTATCGGTACTACGAGCTGAAAGACAACCCTGATCTCGACATACCGCCTCGAACCTTCATCTTCGGTGCAAAAGCAGCGCCCGGTTATCTAACTGCGAAGCTCATCATCAAGTTCATCAACAACGTTGCCGACTTGGTAAATGGCGACCCGCAGACCAACGGCAAGTTGCGTTGCGTCTACTTGCCCGACTACCGCGTTTCGCTCGCAGAAGTGATCATTCCGGCTACGGATGTATCGGAGCAGATCTCGACCGCCGGAACCGAAGCGTCGGGCACTGGAAACATGAAGTTCGCGCTCAACGGCGCTGTTACCGTCGGAACGCTTGACGGTGCAAACGTCGAGATTCGCGAACAAGTCGGCGAAGATAACTTCGTGTTGTTTGGTGCGACTGTCGAGGAAGTCTCCAAGCTCAAGGCAGACCAGTCGTATAATCCATACGCCGTTTACGACAACAACCCGAAGATCAAGCGGACACTGGATGCGATGTTGTCCGAAGCGGTGGAGCAAGGCGATTACAACGTGTTCCGTCCGCTATACGACAACTTGTTGTCCGAAGGCGACCGCTGGATGGTCTTGCTCGATTTCGAGCGCTACGTCGATGCACACAAGCAGGTCGACGAGCTCTACAAAGACGAGAGCCGTTGGGCCGAAATGTGCATCAACAACATTGCCAACTCCGGCATTTTCAGCTCCGACCGCACAATCGACGAATACGCTCGTGAAATCTGGAACATCGAGCCCTGTCCGGTGAAATCCGAATAACTGTTTCAACCACAGTCTCGACACGCATAGACTTGCTGCGTTCGTTTTCAGCGCACTGACGGCGGTAACGTCCGAAGGTGAAGAGGAGTTTTTGTGTCGGGTTTTGATAGTTCGGATGAGAAGCGTTATCCGAGTCAGACAACTGGCACGTATCGCGCCAAGAGCGCGGGCCGGCCGAAGCACCGGGTAACTCGCAATAGGTTCCTCGGCCAAAAGCGAAAAACGCAACTGGCATCCGCAGTCGTCGCGATTCTCGTTGTGATGATGCAGCAGATTCATTCTGCGAACGCGACGAGCAGGGACGACAAGGGAAATAACAACGCGACATACGCGGCGCTTGACGGAAATACAGGAAACTGCACGGGACGTAACGCGTTTGATCACATCGATGTTTGGAACAACGGAAACCGCATTACGGATTCTACCGGGACGAATCAGGGTGATCCTTTCGCCGGGTGGCAGAACTCCATCCACCAGGGTGATCATTTAAAGGTTTGGTATGCGGTCGCTCCTGGCTGTGGGCAAATGCCGGTGACGTTGTCCTCGTATCGAGCCGACGAACCGCTGTACCACGCCGGCGACGCCCGCCAAGCCGGCCAAGCCAGCCAAGCCGGCCAAGCTGCCAGACAAATTCTGGACAACTGGGATACCAAGACCGGATATGACGACGGCAAGATGCGCTCCGTCTCCGTCACGGTTCCGAGTTGTTACTTCAGGATCAACTTCGCAAACCGTGACGTCGTTCGCGACTTGAGCAGCGATAACTACGACAACGGCTCACTTGTCGGTGCCGCAGCTGGTGGAACACAGTCGTGCACACCCAACGATTATTCGCAACCGAACACAATTCCCGACGGCAACTCCACCCCCGGGCCGAATTCGAATCGGGTTGGCAATAATGATCCAAGGCCCGATTACAGTGTCGCGTCGGAGCCGGCGCGGGCCGACGCGCTACCTGCCTGTCCGGAAAAGCTCAGTGATCGCATTGCCGATTACACGGTCGATGTCGAACACCCTGGTGACCCGATGTTCAACGGCGACGGCTTATCGAACAACGTGAAATCGTCCTCGGTTGTCACAGTCCATTTCAGGGTGCTGCCCAGCTGCAATATGCGATTCACGCTAGCGTCCTATCAAGCGCATTCGACGTCGACGGCAGACACCGACCTCCGAGCGCAAACGCTTTACCGCTACGCGACCCAACAGTTCGGGCCCGGATTGCATTGGCTGAAGGTCAGTGTGCCCGCCTGTTACTTCCAAGTCGATTTCGTCGCGGGATCGGTTATCAAGAATCTCGCGAACGGTAGCCCGGACAGTATCTACGGGGATCGTTTGATCGATACTGCTACCGGTGGCCAGGCATGTGACGTTGCGCAGCCTGTCGAACAGACGCAGCCTGCCGAACAGACACGGGTTGCGGAAAAAACAGTAGTGCAGGAGTCGGTTTCACAGCCGGCGCCGGCGGTGACACCCGCACCGGTCACGACGCCGGTTGTCTATCAACAACCGACTCAACTTGCGAAGACCGGCATCGACCTCTTCCCGATGTTTGCAACGGGCACGATCAGCACAATTATCGGCTTCCTGTTCCTCGGCTCAGCCGCCCTCCGACGCCGTAACTCATACTGGGACGTCTACTAAAGCGGAGGCCCACCTTCCCCGACCTTCGAACCAGGTCGCGACCCTTTCCCACATTCGCGGTGGTAAAGGGTCGCGATCTCGGAAATCCGGCGCGGACTGCGCCTAAGGAACGAGAACGTAATAAGTTCCGGATTCCGCTGGCCAGATTCTTCCCTCGCGGCGTTCCGGCGCCTCGAAACTGCTCTTGAGTTCGGGCTTCGGCGCCGCGCCTTGCGAGGAACGAATCTGACTCACCGTAATCCCGGG
>JBBSGY010000359.1:0-3665 GCA_038253645.1 Acidimicrobiales bacterium | reverse complement strand
GTGAGACTGGTCGTAACTCCGCGTAATCATCTACCAGGGTCAACCTGCGACGTCCCTCGCGGCGCAATTGGGAAAATACGTTTCCAAACTGATGACGCGGGTTCGATACCCGTCGCCCGCTCCAGACCCGAGAGAAGTGCGCCTACCGCACGACCCTTACATCGTTGGCCACGAGCCAGCGGCCGGCGGTTTCAAGCTTCGATTGTGTCGCCATGTCGAGGCCGAATGGCAAGAGGTTGTCAGGAAGCGCTTGCATGCGGCCCGTGACGTTGACGAGCTGACCAATCTGGAGGTTGCCAAGCGGTACGGCCCCGTGGTCGACCGCCGAGTTCGGGATGTTCACGTAGACGCGCTGCACCTGGTCGATGCCCATCCAAAAACCGTTCCTCGCCAGGGATTGCACCGGCACCGCTTGCGACACTACCGGAGCATCGTTCCAGCGGGTAAGTACACCGTCACCGGGAAGTGGAAACATCGGGAACCCCGCAACCAGCGAAAGTGGCCGGCCCTCGCGGCCGTCCGAAATGAGCGCGTTGTCGACAACCGGGATGCTTTCTCGTGCAGCCGGAGTATCTCTAAGTTGAACGCGCGACGCCGGCTGGACAACCCAGACAATGGCAACCACCGCAAGCACCATCGCGATAAACGCCCCGACGTACGCCAGAAGCATGCGGATCGGTTCAATCTTGCGATTGAGGTCGAACGCTACTTCGCTCGCTTCAGCCTTGAGTATCGACATTGTGTTTATCTTCGGCGATCGAATCTTCGTCGAGGTTGATGAAATCAACGGCAGCGGCATCGCGTCGATGCAGACGCGTACGCGCCATGCCGGGCGTCACGTCTTGACCGACAGAAACAGCTCCGGAATCTTGTGAATACCGAAGCCCATAATGCCGGTAAAGGCGACTCTCTTCCTCAACACTCAACTGTCCATCGGGCTCGATGTTCGGACTGTCCTTCACGGTTGCCTTTTCGTGCGCAACTTTGATTGTGCTTTCCGTCTGCACCGCGCCTGCAAGCGGCACAAACGAAATCCGCGTGCCAAATAAACCGGTGTGCACTGCAATCCATTCCGGCTTGCCGCTCACGTCGTCGGTATAAACGTCGGCTATCTGCCCGACTGTCTTGCCGTTCTTGTCGACCGCCGCATGGCCGATCCACGTCTCGAGTTGCTCAGGGGTAGGGGGTGTCATTGGTAATTCCTCTCGGGTAACCGAAAATCCGGCCGTCAGCCTGCCAGGCCGAGAGGCCGGCGTCGAAACGGATTTCTCGGAGTGACACGCTCTGTACCCAGAAACCGCGCTTGGTCAGCTTTTGTAACAAATTGCCCATACAGAAACGCTTACAACCTGCCGACTGCAGAAATAGAAACTACAAACCACAAGGAGGTGGGGGTGGGTTTGGAAATCAATTCAATCGCATCAGCAGCAACGAGCGCGCGATTAAATGTCACCGAGCAAGCGCAACGTGTGGTGGCCGAACAGCGGCTCAGCAGTGCTCAAGACCAACAAATCGCGGTCGGGCGCTCGAGTCCCAACGTCCCAACCAGTACGACGTTCTCGCCGGCCATCTACGCCCAGGCGGCACAGTTTCAGATCTATTCGCAGAGCGGAGTCCTGTCGTCCTTAATCGGCGCCCATGGTCTTTCGCCTCCGGGCACTGCTTCCCCCGCATCTGACAAGACGGAAACCATCACGCCTGTCGATTCTTCGGCGAAAGGCGCGAGTCTCGACACACTGGCCTGACGCGCGCAGCGCGCAAACACACGCGAAACAGCCGCTTGAATGTTGAATCTTCGCGACTTCACGGTTAATTCGCGAAGTGTTCCGCGGGTTGGTTGGTTGCGCGGGTTAGTTGATCGCGCCTCTCTCGCGCAGCCAGTCGAGCGTCGCGTTTCCGCTGTCGCGCTGATGAATTCGCAAGCCAGGTGCGTGTGCAGGATCCGGTTGCGCGGATTGTTGAATCCAGAAACCGGCAAGTGCGGCGAGCAAGACATCAACATCTTCTTGTGGTGCCAATCGCGACGCGCGATGTGATTCGAACAGATGTTGAATGTCGGCGGCCGGGCGCCGGATAGTGGGTAAGAACAACGCCATATCAAGCCATGGTGCGCCGATGCACGGCCATGACCAGTCGACTACCCAGACGCGATTGTTCGCGTCGATGATCAAATTGTCATATCGCAAGTCAACATGAATCATGCTTTCGCCGGCTACGCCGCGAGTCCATGACCCTTCGAGCTGCGCGAGTACCTCGATTTGCGATTGCACGTCTTCAGGCAGATCACCTGCTCGAAGTTCTCCGGCAATGCCGTCCGACGCTAGTTCTCTCCAGCAGAGAAACTCCGGCTCGTGTGCCTCCGCCATCGACGGAAGATCGGCAATCGGCGAGGGCGTAAGCGCCTCGGCGAGGTTTTCCATTGCATCGAGGACTGCACGCAACTGATCGTCTTGCCAAGGCTGCGCCGGCAAAATTCCGACAACTGCATCGAACGCGAGCAATACCCAGCCGTGATCATCGATTACGAATCGAAACCTCGGGGCCGGCGCATTTGGCGGCAACCTCGCGCTGATTCCGGATTCACGGCGATAGTTGTTCGACATGAAATCTTGATCTCTTACTGCCTTTACGAACGACAATTTATCGTTCGCGTGGCGAAGAATTGCCGCGACTCCGGAAGTAAACCCTCCTGATTGGCTCGTCGCCTCGATTACGGGCGAATCCGAGCGCATTTCAACCTCAGTCCGCAGCTCAGCGGGAAGTTCGGCCCACTGCACACGGATCGTCGTTTCGGCAGTCATTTGCAGACTCTTACGCATTTCCAGGTCATTTCAACGGATTTGTGGACTACGTTCATCCATCGAGCTCCCCGGTCTCGTAGTCACAGGTAAGACAGGAAATGTGCTCGAGGCGAAAAGCCGGCGTTTCGAGAACCACTGAGGATCCCGGCAGTTACCAAGGAGACGCATGAAACGTCGTTTGAAAATTATGGCGGCAGGTCTCGCCTTCGCAGCCTTTATGAGCGCTTGCAGCTCGAGTTCCGACAAGGCGTCTGACACGACGACCACAACCGCTGCTGCTGCTGCACCATCTGCTACCGCGACTGCAGATACGCGAACGAAGTTGAACGTACTTCTCGGGGAGCATTTGATCCTTGCGAGCAAAGCGACTGGTGCAGCGCTCGGCGGACGCACCGATGAGTTCAGTGCTTACGGTGAGCAGCTCAACAAGAATGGTACCGACATCGGCGCGATGATCGGCTCTGTTTACGGGCCTGAAGCACAGACAAAGTTCAACGGCATTTGGAGCGCACACAACGGATTCTTCGTTGCGTACACAACCGGCGTTGCAAAGGGTGACAAGGCTATGCAAACCAAAGCCGTTGCCGACCTGACTGGAACGTACGTTCCGCAGTTCACCGACTTCATTGTCGGCGCAACTGGTTTGCCGAAGGACACCGTTTCGCAGCTCACTACCGAACACGTTCTCGGAACAAAGGCAATCGTCGATGCACAAGCGGCAAAGAACTGGCCCGGTGTTGCAAAGGCTCAGAGTGACGCATTTGCTCACATGCAGATGATCGCCGACCCACTTGCCGCAGCAATCGCAAAGAAGTTCCCGGACAAGTTTGCTGCTGACCCCGCAACAAAGGCAACCGATCTTCG
>JBBSGY010000358.1:0-3671 GCA_038253645.1 Acidimicrobiales bacterium | reverse complement strand
TCCGTTCTGCTCGACATTGTGACCGGTGTTCGCACTTGAATAGGAGCTGATCATGTCGGTCAGGAATCAACGTCTCTAAAGTGGGGGTGCCGGAATGCAGCCGGGTCGCGTCTTACTCACGGGTGGTGCCGGTTTGATCGGCTCCTCCATATCTGATCTGCTCACCCTCGAACAGGGCATCGAAGACATCGTGATCTTCGACAATTTCTCGCGCGGTACGACCGAAAATCTCGCTTCCGCTATGCGAGACCCACGACTCCGGGTTGTTCGTGGGGACGTGCTCGATCTCGACGCGGTGGACGATGTGATGCGGGGGATAGATGTCGTATTCCACCTTCCAGCTATTCGAATCACGCAGTGCGCGCTAGAACCGCGGCTCGCGAATGACATTTTGGTGAATGGAACTTTCAACGTTCTCGAAGCTGCTGCACGTCATCATGTCGGGCGGGTCGTAGCGTCATCGTCGGCTTCTGTTTACGGTCTTGCCGAATCGTTTCCTACAAATGAGTCGCATCACCCGTACAACAATGACACTCTCTACGGAGCTGCCAAGTCATACAACGAAGGCATGTTGCGCGCGTTCAAGGCGACCAATGATCTCAACTACGTAGCATTCCGATACTTCAATGTATACGGCCCACGAATGGATACCGTCGGAAAGTTCACGGAGGTGTTCATTCGCTGGATGAGCGCCATCGCGAATGGCGGGGCGCCGGTCATTCACGGCGACGGGTCAACCACAATGGATTTCGTTTACGTCGAAGACATCGCGCGCGCGAACATTGCCGGTATGAAGTCCGACGTTACAGACGAAGTGTTCAACGTCGGCACCGGAATCGAGACAAGCCTCGCAGATCTCGCACGCAGCTTGATCAAGGTCATGGGTGCGGACCTAGAACCGATCTTTGAAGCGGATCGCGCAGTCAGTGGAGTTACGCGTCGGAAAGCAGACGTTTCCAAGGCGGAACGTATGCTTGGCTACCGAGCCGAGATAGGTCTCGAAGAGGGCCTTCAGCGCCTTGTTGCCTGGTGGAAAAATACAGAAGCGAAACCTTCCGTGATGACTGCGAGAAGCTAATGGGCACGCCTTTCGAAGCCTCGGAAATTGCGCGTCTCGAAGCAATTTCCAATGCGTTCAGCACGTTCGAAGGATTTGAGCACCACCTGACGCACTACGCCTATGAGTCGATAGAGCCGTCGTTCACCGGCGATTCGTGCCTCGAGCTCGGGCCGGCCGACGGGCATATGACGGCGGAACTGCTCAAGCGATTTCCGCGGCTCACTGCTGTCGACGGGTCAAGTGCGTATTGCGAGCAGTTGCGTGAGCGTCATGCCGGCCGCGAGGGCTTCGAAGTGGTGTGTTCGCTGTTCGAGCACTTTGGCTCTGACCAGACATGGGACACGGTGCTTGCTGCACATGTGGTCGAGCACGTCGAAGATCCGGTTGCCTTGCTTGTCAACGCGCACGATTGGATTGCTACTGGCGGGCGACTGATCGTTCAAGTCCCCAACGCGCGGTCATTTCACCGGCTACTCGGCGTGAAGCTCGACACGATCCACGATGTCTACGAGCTCAGTGAGCGCGACCACGCTATTGGTCACCGTCGCGTTTATGACGCCGATGCACTGCGTGCTGATATAACCAAAGCTGGGTGGTCGGTCGACGAAATTGTCGGTAGTTACTTCAAAATCTTTTCCAATGCGCAGAGTGAAGCATGGTTCGATGACGGGCTCATCCGTGCCTTCTACGAGCTGGGCAAAGATTTTCCCGAGCAAGGCACGATGATTGCCGCTGTTTGCACACTCCCGGATTAATAGGCCAGGTGCAGCGCAGCGGAGTGCAGGTCGTCGAAGATCTTGTCAGGATTCGCACGCGCAAGAAAACTTTCGTTTCGAATTCCGCAACTAACGGCCCAGGCTCTAGCTACGACCAGGCGGGCTGCATCGATGTCGACAGGCGTGTCACCGATCCACAACACCTTGTCGTCGGAAAGCAAAGGCTTCACCGCGTCAGCTTTCGTCGCGCCGTCTCCCGGTTGTTGAGCGACAACAACAGCGTCGAACCGATCGAAAATATTGAGACGCACTAACTGAGGCGTAACATTTTGCGGGTAAGTTCTCAAAGTGCAGAGCACCAGTGTTCCGGCGAACCGACGAATGTTGGACAGCGCTTCGAAGACGTTAGGTTGTAGTGAGTCCAGCGCGAGCATGTCCGGAGTTTCTATGAGTTCTGCAAACTGTCGTGCGAACTCGGTGCGAACATTGTCATCGTTGGGCATTTCTGTGACGGCGGGTAGACCTTCACGCCTGCGCACCCAGTACTCATCGAACGGCACGGCGGTCAAGTCGAGACGGGCACAGACCGCCGAATAGACGTAGTGATGACGCCTACTTACGTCGAGTAATGGACCATCTAGGTCTAAGATGACGGTACTGAATCTCATGCCTTCGAAAGTGACGACTGCTGTCGATAGATCGCTTCTTCCCAGTAGCGTGCAACGAAAACGTCAGGTTCTGCCACGCATTCCGACTCGGCAATGGGCATTCCAAG
Organism: Acidimicrobiales bacterium; assembly: GCA_038253645.1. Lineage (GTDB taxonomy): Bacteria > Actinomycetota > Acidimicrobiia > Acidimicrobiales > JBBSGY01 > JBBSGY01. The sequence continues at coordinate 1,120 of JBBSGY010000358.1, read as the reverse complement.
TAGAGACTTCAACAACAACAGTGGTCCGTTCACGCCGGCGGCAAGGCTGAGCGTCATCGTTGCAGCGAAGCGAGGGTTGATCTCGATCAACTTTATGTCGTTGCCGCTCCGTATTACCTGAATGTTGCTCGGCCCGGTGAGGCCGACTTCAGTGATGACATTGCGTGCGAATTCGACAAGCTGTGAGTCTTGAACAGTGCGGCCCTTAGTGCATATGCCGGCTTTCGTTTCGATACGCTCGCGTGGAACGATACTGATCACCTGTGAATTGTTGTCGAGGATCACGTCAATGGTGTATTCGATCCCGGGTGCCAGCTCTTGGATGATCGGTCGCGCGGTTTTGCGAAGTGCCGAAACAAGCTCGCCATGATCTTCAGCCACATGCAAACCGCGACTGCTGACACCAGTCGCCGGCTTGATTATCAACGGATACGTCGGGTCCTGATCGGCAATCGTTTCCGCGCTCCAGCTTCGTGGCGTCGGAATATTCGCCGCTACGAACATTTCGTGCGCAGCTAACTTGTCGTTGCAGGTAACCACGACCGAATGCGCCGGCGCAAAGATTGTCACCCCATGCTCCGCAAAGAGATCGCGGGATGCGGTCATACGCTCGATCTCAGAGTCGACGATCGGAAAAATTGCTTTCACATCGTATTGATCGCAAATATGCAGAAGTGATTGAACGAATTCGGCACTCTCGGATGCAGGCACCTGGCAAAACTCATCAGTGAAAAGCGAACCGGCGGTCTCGTATTTATTTCCGAGGTCGGTGCCAACGATACGTACCTCGAACTCAGATTGCGCACGAAGTGCTTTCATCACCGAAATCGCGGTTGTCGAGCCCGCAGCCGTAATGAGCACTGTCAATCGAGACATGGATTCCCTAAGGGCGTTGAGTCGAATCGGAGATCGACGCCCTGGATGCTGTCACTATGGGGCGACGTGACTTCATCCTGACACGAGCAAGCGCTGTGCGCATGCTCCTGCTGTCTGCAGCGACCGTTCTGGTGCTGGGCGACCTACCAGCCGAGGAGCTTGGAGACGAGGGTAGCCAGGCCGGCCTGGTTGCTCTTCTTTGAGACGTCAGTTGTCAAATTGTCACCGTCGACCTTTACCGCCT
>JBBSGY010000357.1:0-3672 GCA_038253645.1 Acidimicrobiales bacterium | reverse complement strand
GTCGAGCCGCCCTGCACGGTGGCCTTGTTGCGGAAGTCTGCCCAGAAGGCTCGCGCCGAGCCCCTCACGTCGACGCCGCTATGGGAATAGAAATTGCGGTCCTCCGAAGACACTGTGGCATCTTTGAGGACTTGGGGGATATCCGACTTTTCTACCGGCACGTTCTGTTCGAAACGCCGTAAATCAGCGATCTGCTTACCGTCGACGTCGTAAATCTTCGTCGCTTGAGAGGGAAGAACCTGCTTGGGTTCCGGGATGTTGGCGGGAAGCGGAAGAAAAATGAATCCACCCAGGACGCAGACGGCGACAGTGATCGGGACAAATGTGACGGTCAGAGCCATCAATGAAAAACCACGAAAAATATGCCGAAGGACAGACAACATGTACTGCGCAGTTTCGCATGCCTCCAGTGTCGTTCAACACCATGGAGAAACAGGAGGTTCGCGGACAATCGTGGGGTAAAACTCCAAAGTTCGGGAATCAACCCGGTCTGGACGCGACAGAGCGGTGGGACACCCCCCGGTCGTCCCACCGCTCCCTCATCCGCCTCGGCGGCCTCAGGCCACTAAAGCGAGTCTTCTGAGTGCTGTTATCCAGCCTCTGCCATCAATTGCTTGCGGTCAGCCTCGCTGAGGCCGCCCCAAACACCGTGTGGCTCTCTAATGCGAACCGCATAATCAAGGCAGGCTTGGCGGACGGAACATGTCGCACAAATTTCTTTGGCTTCACGTTCACGGCCCTCACGATCTTCTTTCTTTTCGAAGTGTGTGGGCGGGAAAAAGAGGTCTGATTGCGGGCCTCTACAAGCTGCCTTTACCTGCCACGATTCATCGTCATGCATAGCGCTCATTGGCTTACTCCCCCTGTCATTTCGGGGTGAACTTAACCACCTAATTCCCGGACAACAAGAGGTGAACAAGACATTTTTTGAGCTTTTCTATTTAGACAAATTCGAAATAATCGCAATGCACTATTGAACTTATAAACCGATGTCTTGATCGCTATTCGTGCTCGCACTCAGTGCCCTATCGGTTTCACTCTACGTGTTGTGTCCGTTTCCGCCCTCCTGTTGACGGTAACGTCATGGAATGACGAGTGTGCTCATCGCAACTGACTCCCCAGCCATCTCCGCCCAGGTTCGCTCGGTCCTTCATGGTGATCATGACGTCACAGTCGTGAATAAAGGTGCCGACGTTTTGCCCGCAGTAAACGCAAATGTTCCGGCAATTGCGATCGTGGATTTCCAGATAGGCAATATGGGCGGAATGGCCGCATGTCTCGACCTTCGACTCGAAGAAAGTGGCGGCCGCCTGGCTCATATTCCGGTCCTTCTGCTGCTCGATCGCCGGGCTGACGTATTTCTTGCCAGGCGTGCCGGCGCGCAAGGCTGGCTGGTCAAGCCGTTGGAGCCGATTCGCACCCGTAAGGCCATTGCCGCTCTTCTCGCAGGCGAGGAATACCGCGACGCAGCGTTCATGCCAGTCCCGGTGAACGTCGCCTCAGCAAAGCCGTAGCGCCGCTTCAACCCGAGTTCGGGGGCGACTGTTGCTTACGGTGCAAATTGGCGCTTGCCGGCCTCGGCTACTCTGACAAGGTAATTCTTCGGGCTGTAGCGCAGCTTGGTAGCGCGCCTCGTTCGGGACGAGGAGGTCGGCGGTTCAAGTCCGCCCAGCCCGACGCGTTCTCCCGCTCTGCAATGACGTGCCCACTCGCTTCGCTCGCTGCGTCATTGCCTGTGCCGCTTGGGCAACATGCCTGGCGGACGGACGTCCAACAGCCGCGCCGACTTCACATATGGCGGGCTTCGGGCCGGAAAAAAGGGTTTTAGCCGACATGGCAAAGTTGTCGGGAGGTAAGTTTTCGAGGCATGCGGACTCCTCTACGCCCAAAAGACTGGCTGCACGACCGCTTGATAGGCGCTCCTGAAGATTCGATCTACCACCGTGAATGGGAACCGCAACTAGCGCACAAGCCCACCATCGAGGCTCCGATTTCTCAGGCCTGTACCTGGGCACAAACGAGGTCGCCTAACTACCGGGCGTGGTGCGATGAAATGAGCCAACCTCGACTTGCGCACCGCAAACAATGGGAGTGGGTCTACATACTTCGGTGTCTGCAACTTGCCGGTCATCTAACGCAGGGGAAGCGCGGAGTTGGTCTCGGTGTTGGCATCGAACCGATTACTGCGTGTGCGGTCAAGCGCGGCTCGGAAATTCTGGCTACCGACAGTATCGATCCGACGCTTTGGAACGGAACCCACGATGCAGCGGCGAGCCTGTCGTCTCTGAACCAAGCGCAAATTGTCGATGACGCATTCTTGCAAGCACGCGCGCGTTTTCGTGCAATCGACATGCGCGCAATCCCTGAAGACATTCGCGGGTACGACTTCGCATGGTCGTCATGCGCGCTTGCGCACATGGGTTCGCTCGAAGCGGGATTCGACTTTGTGCGCGGATCGCTCGAGACAATCAAGCCCGGCGGAACCGTTGTCCACACGACCGACTACAACGTATCTTCGGATCAAGCCACGATCCTCAGCGGGCCAACAGTTCTGTACCGCAAGCGTGACTTGTCGGCCTTCGTGCACACGCTTCGCGACGAAGGCCACTCGGTTCGCATCACGTTTGGTCTTGGATCAGATCAGCCCGACCGCCACGTCGACGAACCACCGTTCTCGAATATGCACATCAAAGTTCGCTATGAGGACTACGTGATTACGTCCTTCGGCCTCAAGATCACCAAGTCGCGCAACAGCTGACTGCACGCAAGAAAGCCCGAACTGCACATTTTTTGCGGAGCAGTTCCGGCTTTCTACAGCGGAATAACTATGGGCGGCTTGTGACTACGAAGTTGTCGTAGTTGGCAGTAAACGCAGAACCGTTGTCATGCGAAACGAGAATGCCGGCGGGCACGCTAACGCCAAACCAGTTGCCCGAAACAGCGATTGCGGTTGAGTTGAGCGATTGCTCAGCTCCTCCGTTGACCGACGCAAACACATTGAACGTCTTTGTTGTCGAGTTGCCATCAAGATAAAGGTCGACACTCGTTGCATTCACAAGATTCGCAACCGTTGTCTGTTGAACGATCGTGCCGGTTCCATTCTGTTCCAACCAGATTGTGAACTTCACCGCCCCGTTGCTGTATTCGACTTCGGCCTTGAGGTGGTTGTCCTGATCAGGTCCGAAGTACACGGCCTGTTGCTCGTTCTGCACATTGAGTGCGGTGAACGGCCCGACTATTCGCGTGCCTATTCGAAAGTTGCCGGTCGACGCGTTGAACAAGGACTCCAAAGCATTCGTCTGCGTGTTGGTTCCATCGGAATTGCTACCGCCTGTCGACGTCAATGCCAATCGACCAGTTGTCGTGTCGAGGTTGATCAACGACGGGTCGTACTGGCTGTTCGCGGCGTTCTTCTGCACCTGACCAAAGCCCGTGCCGGCACCGAACTTGTCGAGAACCGTGCCCGCCTTCGAACTCGAGAAGTCCAAATTCAAAGACGCCGCGCCGGGAGACGGGGCTGCACTAGCGGCAGCGGTCTCCGGTGTCGAGTTTGTCAGCAAGAACACTTGATCCTGGTAATCGAAGTTTTTGAAACAACAGTCAACAGTGCCGTAGTCGGATGCAACAATGTAGTTGTTCGGGATCACGCCACCCGTGGCATTTTTCGCCGGG
>JBBSGY010000356.1:0-3690 GCA_038253645.1 Acidimicrobiales bacterium | reverse complement strand
TCAACGATGAGCAGGCAACCGAGCTGTTCGGCTCGTTCAAGACACACAAGCCGTATTTGCGTACAACAAAGCAGCCCGCAAATAACTAGAAATAACACTTCTGAGCTGGTTAAACGTTAGGACGCCCTGCGGGGCGTCCTTTCTTTTTATTCACATTCCCTTGTCAAGTGGCCACGTAGAGTGGTTATCTGCTCTTGGGGGAATTTGCCGGTGGCTGTGAGGCGAGCCGGCGGCATCACTCCCAAGTTTTGTGATTTTTGGAGAATTCGTCTTCTTTGAGAAGACCCAATTCGGGAGTTTATTTGTGTCTAATCGCCTTCGCCGTATAGCCGGCATTTCCGTCCTCATGGGCGCCACCATTTTCAGCCAAGCAGGCGCGGCAAGCGCCTCCGAAGTTTCCGGTTCGACTGTCGACGCTGCGACCTACAAGCAGATCGACGTCTCCAAGATCGAAATCAGCTGTCCGACGGACGACACCTTGAAGGTCGTCGACTACAGCTACACGATCAACGGTGTCTCCGGCTTCAAGACGCTCGAGGGCAACCTGAAGCACGGTGACACCGTGAAGGTCGACTTCACCGTCGCCGATGGTTGCAAGGACGTTCAGCTCTCGCTCGCTTCGTACGACGCACCCGATGGCGTTTTCTCGAAGGACACCGCAGTCAAGCAAGTCCTCTTCGACTCCAAGACCGGCAAGGTCGGTGCCGGTAAGGGTTCGCTCAAAATCGTCCTGCCGGACTGCTTCTACCAAGTCGACTTCGTTCGCGGCGAGGTTCTCACGAAGCTCGGACCGGCGACCTCGGACAATTTCTATGAAGGCCGTCTCATCGACGCCGGCAACGGTGGCGAAAAGTGCGTGACCACTAAGGAGACTCCGCCGACGACCGTTGCGCCGGCCGTGGCTCCTGCTTCATTGGAACGACCACCGGTCGTCGAGTCCGCTGTCCTTGCGCACACCGGCACTGACGTCGGTCCCGACGCCGCAGCCGGATCAGCCTTGCTGATTCTCGGTCTTGCATTGCAGCGTCGTGCCCGTCAGCTCGTCAACAACCGCAAGGCACGAATCGCTCGCAACAAGGCACTTCTCGAGCAAGCATTCGATGTCTCCATCTAGTTCCCTGAAACTGCTGTAAATCGAAAAGGGACCCGAAAGGGTCCCTTTTTCGCGCACACACAAACGACGAATGCGACCAAACCATTTGGAACTGTGTGCACTTCGCGCCCTGGGCAGGGCACTTTCTACACACAGTTCCGATGGTTGGGGCTCACGCTATCGAATTAGTGTGTCGGTGTGGGTGCAGTAATCGTTGACGCAGTTAGAACGTGTGCCGGGGTTCGTGGTGGCGCTCTGCGCAATTGGCACGCGGTTGATCTCCTCGCCTTTTCGTATGAAGGCTTGTTAGGTCGAATCGACCTCGACCCCGAATTGATCGACGGCGTCGTGGCGACGTGTCGCACCACGGTTGGCGAACAGGCATTCAATGTTGGGCGAGGGGCCGTGCTTGCAAGCGGATGGCCCCAAACCGTTTCCGCGGTGAGTATCGAAGGTGCGGCGGGCGCTGGAATCAGCGCGCTGCAATATGCGACGGGTTTGATTGCGTCCGGCACTGCGCGGGCAATAATCGTCTCGGGTGTCGAAACGCCGTCGCGAGTCGTCGCGGGTTCGTCGATCGGTATTGGTACGGGCAAACCCTTTGGTCCTCGCGTGCACGAACGCTTTGCAAACGATGGTGGATTGCCGGCGCCCGGCGTCGTTGCAGAACGCATGGCCGAGCGCGCCAATCTCGGTCGCGAAAGTCTCGATGAATGGGCAGCGCAAAGTCATGAGCGCGCTGCCGCGGCACGCAGGGCAGGCAAGAACAAGGCGTATTGGTTACCTGTTCCGCTTCGAAGCGATCGAGCAACAGAGCTCGATCCCTCGCTGCAATTCGACGAGCTGCTGGACCAACCCGTTGATTTACCGGAGTTCAAGCCGCTTTTCGAACCCGGCGGCAATGTCACTGCCGGCAACATGGCCCAACCGGTCGATGCTTCGGCTGCGCTGCTCGTTACATCAGATGAGTTCGCCGCGCATAACGATCTCGCGCCACTGGCGCGTGTGGTGGGTGTTGTGACTCGGGGTTGCGACGCGCTCGTTGGTGAAAACGGAGTACGAGTGGCGCGCGAAATGTGTGACGGAGAATTGCCCGAGTTGATAAGCGTCCATGAAGACTTTGCGTCGACCCCAATCGCGTTCATGAAGGAGGCGAAGGTCGACGTCAACCGGTCTGGAGGAGCGATCGCGTTCGGCGACATGGGCGGAGCAGCTGCAGCAGCAATTCTCGTCGAACTTGCGCACGAGGTCAGTTCACGAGTGACGACCGGCCTTGGAGTGGTTGCCGGCACCGGAGACGTCGCCGGAGCGGCTCTGCTCGCTCCTCCGGACTAATCCACAGGCTGTGGACAAATCTGGGGAGAATCACATTCGTGTGATTAATGAGAATGCGTGGTTACTGATATCTCGTGGCAGCGATGAAGCCCAGGCAGATGAGCCCTAAACCGCCCAGCAAATACCACGGGCTCGAGTTTCCCGGGAGCACCGGTGCGCCGGGCAGGTAGTTGAGGATGATGATCGCGACACCCAGTCCGAAGAAGCCGAACATGAAAATCGGCACAAGTCGGGAGGTTCGCTTGATGCGAACCGGGATTGGTGGTGTGTAGCGATCACTCGCTTTTGGAGTGACGCGTCCTGTTGCGGACGTACGCTTGACTCGCTTGCGCCGTTTCTTCTCTTCTGCCACGGCCCGAAGGATAGGCATCTCACTTGGTGCGTGAACGCATTCATACATTCTTGAACCGCTTTGGCCTGATCGCTCGCTTCGCGGGCGGGCTGGGCCATCGCCCGATGTTGCTCACCGCAGGGGCCGTGGTGGGCTTCGTGGCGGTCGTTGCATCACAGCTGCATCCACCGGACCCGGAGAGCCGTCTGCCTGATCACTACCGCCTTTCAGCACTCATTCAGCGCCAGCAGAAAGAGAACGAAGCCCAAAAGGTGCAAGTCGAGAGCACCCGTCAGGAACTCGATTCACTTCGCATGTCCACGCTCAGCCAACGCAGTGATCTCCGGTCACAGAGCACTTTGCTTTCCCAAGCCGCTAAGTCTGCCGGCCTCACCCCCGTCCATGGCACCGGGATCGTGGTCAGCCTCGATGACTCGTCGCTCAAAAGTGCGCCGACCGGCAACGTCAACGACCTCGTGATTCACTCCCAAGACGTTCAGGCGGTCGTAAACGGCCTCTGGGGGGCCGGCGCAGAGGCGATCGCGATCAACGGGCAAAGGCTCGTTTCGACGACTGCCGTGCTCTGTGTCGGCAACACGCTGCTTATCAACGGCGCCGTTTATTCACCGCCATATGACATCTCGGCGATCGGGGCGGACAGAACGAAGTTTTCGAATGATCGGCTCGTTCGCCAGGTTCGGGACGACGCGCAACGCTTCTCACTCGGATTCTCGGTAAGCCGGGAGCAACCGGTCAATCTTCCCGGATACACCGGGCCTACTGCGCTGAAGTACGCCCAGAAAAAGGGCTAATCGGCTTTGCGGCCTCTACGGCTCGGTCGTCGTAGTGGTCGAAGCCGTAGTCGTTGTTCCGTTACCCGAGGAAACGAACACGGTCACGGTGGAGTTCTGATCTACAGGGGATCCAGCAT
>JBBSGY010000355.1:0-3696 GCA_038253645.1 Acidimicrobiales bacterium | reverse complement strand
CGTGCATATGGATTCCACTCGGCGAAGGCTGCACTCGCACTCGTCATGGTGACGCTTGGACCGATCACCCACGTCCTTCCGCACGAGCGCCTCGCTGCCGCGGATCCCTAGATTTGACCCACATCGATGCCGGGAGCCCCTATTTTTCCTGGTGACGGGGGAGGGTTTTCCACCATCTCACCCGTGAAAGTGAGCCCCAGCTTTGTCAGCAGATTCTTGCTTCGGATGTTGGCAATGTCGGTATGCGCCTCGATCTGCGTCACACGCTGTAACTCGAATGCAGCTCGCAACATTCCCGCACACGCCTCGAATGCAAAACCTTTGCGGGTCTCGTCGTGACGTAGCCAGTAGCCGAACTCGACAGGCCCGGCGAGCGTGTGGCGATAGTCAAAACATCCGACGAATCGGTCTTCGGCAAACGCCGTGAAGACGAACGCCGTCGCGCTCTCCCAACGCTCGATATTGGCCCGTTGCCATTCGTCTGACGTGTAATAGCCGGAACCGTTGAAGACCCATCCCTGGAAGTCAGCGATAAACGAACTGCTCTCGATTGCCTCGACAACGGCAGGTACGAAATCAGATTTGTAGCGGCGAAGCTCCAACCGCTCGGTTTCGATAAGTTCTGGTGGTCGCTCGTCAAGCACCGGGGACGGGGTTCTTGGCTATTTCGGCCAAGAATTCGTCGTTGCTCTTGGTGGTCTTGATCTTGTCCATCAAGAGTTCCAAACCGGAAGCGGTGTTGCCGTCCGAAGCCAACGCGTTTAGAACCCGGCGCAACTTCCAAACCTGCTGCAGCTGCACCCGCTCGAAGAGGAGCTCTTCGTGACGTGTAGACGAAGCGTTGGCATCGATGGCCGGGTACAGACGACGCTCAGCAAGGCGGCGGTCGAGCCGGAGCTCCATGTTGCCGGTGCCCTTGAACTCTTCGAAGATGACTTCGTCCATCTTGGATCCGGTTTCGACGAGGGCAGTTGCGAGAATCGTCAGCGATCCGCCTTCTTCGATGTTGCGCGCCGAACCGAAGAACTTCTTCGGCGGATAGAGCGCTCCGGAATCGACACCACCAGAGAGGATTCGACCACTGGCAGGCGCTGCAAGGTTGTAGGCACGAGCAAGACGCGTGATGCCGTCGAGGATGATGACGACGTCAATTCCGCTTTCGACGAGACGCTTCGCTCGCTCGATTGCAAGCTCGGCAACCTTCGTGTGCTCCTCGGCCGGACGATCGAACGTCGACGCTATGACCTCGCCTTTGACGGAACGACGCATATCGGTCACTTCTTCAGGACGCTCGTCGACGAGCAACACCATGAGGTGCACATCGGGGTTGTTGGCCTCCATCGAGTGCGCGATCTGCTTCATCACTGTTGTCTTGCCGGCCTTGGGCGGCGACACGATGAGGCCGCGCTGGCCCTTGCCGATCGGCGCGAGTAGATCGACGATTCGCGCAGTGAGGTTGGTTGGATCGCCAGGGGTCTCGAGCGAAAGCTTCGAGTCCGGGAAGAGCGGTGTGAGGTCTTCGAACCTCGGGCGATGCTTGGCCAATTCGGGGTCGAGACCACCGATCTTGTCGACTGCCAAAAGCGCCGGATATTTCTCGTTACTGGCAGCCGGGCGGCTTGTGCCTTCGATGCTGTCGCCCTTGCGAAGACCGTACTTGCGGACCTGGCTGACAGGAACATAAACGTCGCCCGAGGTTGCCAGCATGCCTTTGGTACGAAGAAAACCAAAACCTTCGTCACGCAGTTCGAGGATGCCTGTGACAGGAATCGGATCGCCCTGGAATGTCTCTGCCGCAGCCTCGACATTGCGGTCATATTCGACGTTTCGTTCGCCGCGGTTGGCGCCGCCGTTGGCGCCACCGCCGTTGCGGTTGCGGCCACGACGCCTGCGGCTATTGCGCCCGGCTCCCTGGCCGGAGTCTGCGGCGTAATTGTCGAACCCACCATTTCGGTTGCGGCTTTGCCGGTCGTTATTGTTGCGACCCTGGCGCTGCCCTCCCTCACCTGCGGTTGACGCCTCAGAAGTACCTGAAGTCGTGACGTCAACTGTAGGTTCAGACGACGACCCTGCTCCCGCAACAGCCGCTGGTGCCTCGCCGTTTTGCGAAGCATCGTTCTCGGACTTCTCTCCTGTCGATACTGCAGTCACGGCGCCCCCCGTTGAGTCGCTATTTGAATTGTTTCGCGAGGAACGTCTGCCGGGTGCGGCACCGCCAGTCGCCGTTTGCAAAATTTGATCGATCATCCCGGCCTTGGTAGGCCGTCCGGCTAGAGGAACTCCTGTCGCGGCTGCAATTGCGCGCAGCTCATCGGCCTTTTTGCCCTCGAGTACCGAGCGATCGAGCTTCTGCTCTCCGCTCACGAACACCTCGCTTCAATGAAAATTTGAGTCTGCTGGTAGCAAACGAATTTGGGATCTCTCCCCACGGCCCGACACTCGGGAATGTCTGTGGGAGAAACGGGTCGACATCGGCCGTGTCCATCACCCATCAATCGAAGGGAAGTGGGCATCGCCGGGGACCAGTTATCGACAGTAGCCGCTTATGAGCCACGCGGCAACAACCGTCTCCTCCGCCCCCGCCCCCGGTCCCGGTCGAACTGTGTGTAGATCGCGCCCTCGCCAGGCCACCTCTACACACAGTTCTCAGGGTTTGGACAGGCAGTCCATCAGACGAACTGTGTGTAGATCGCGCCCTCGCCGGGCTACTTCTACACACAGTTCTCAGGGTTTGGACAGGTGGGAGCGCAGAGCCTCGATTGTCGGATCGAGAATTACCGGCTCTGAACCTTGCTCGACGGCGAGTTCGGGATCTTTCAAACCGTGGCCAGTCAACACGCAGACAACTTTTGCGCCGGCCGGGACCGGGGTCTTGAAGAGTCCAGCAACACTCGCCGCCGATGCGGGTTCGCAAAAAACGCCCACTTGCGATGCAACGAAACGGTATGCATCGAGTATTTCCGTGTCCGTAACGGCCGCCATCGCTCCCCCTGATTCGGTCGTCGCAATGGTCGCGCCTTCCCAGGATGCCGGCTTGCCGATGCGAATTGCCGTGGCGATAGTTTCAGGGTCGGCAATGGGCGTGCCATGCACTATCGGCGCTGCGCCCGCGGCCTGGAATCCGAGCATCTTTGGCCGCTTCGTTGCGCGTCCGATCTCGGCGAACTGTTTGTAGCCACGCCAGTAGGCCGTGATGTTGCCGGCGTTGCCAACGGGCATGCATTGGATGTCGGGCGCATCGCCGAGCCCGTCGACGACTTCGAAAGCGGCGGTTTTCTGACCCTCGATGCGGTCGGGGTTGATCGAATTGACGACCGTCAATGATCCGTCTTCTCCCAGGACCCGGACGATGTCGAGTGCCTCGTCGAAGTTGCCGCGTAGCTGGATGACGTCCGCACCATGCATCAGCGCCTGGGCGAGCTTGCCCATTGCGATATAGCCCTGAGGAATCAGAACGATGCAACGCAGCCCGGCACGAGCCGCATAGGCGGCCGCAGCGGCAGAGGTGTTGCCGGTAGAAGCACACACAACGGCGTCGGAACCTCGCGCCGCGGCAAGTGTGACAGCCATAGTCATGCCACGGTCCTTGAATGATCCTGTCGGGTTGAGGCCCTCGTATTTCAGATAGACATCTGCACCTACACGCTCAGAGATCGCCGGGGCACGCAAAAGCGGAGTTGCCCCTTCGCATAACGT
>JBBSGY010000354.1:0-3707 GCA_038253645.1 Acidimicrobiales bacterium | reverse complement strand
TGATTGCTGTCAATGTCTGAAATGCCTCTCTCCGGTGAACACCATTGCGATTCCGTGCTCATTTGCTGCAGCAATAACTTCCTCGTCGCGCATCGAACCTCCCGGTTGAATTACGGCAGAGATTCCGGCTCCGGCTGTCATATCGAGACCATCGCGGAACGGGAAGAAGGCGTCGCTTGCGCATACTCCACCGCGCGCACGCTCCCCGGCTTTGCGCACTGCGATTGCGGCAGAGTCGAGACGGCTTTGCTGACCGGCGCCGACGCCAACCGCCTGGCGATCTTTCACCAGAACGATTGCATTTGAGCCAACCGCTGCACAAACGGTCCACGCAATCTGCATGTCGCGCAGTTGCTCATCAGTCGGCTTTGCATCCGTAACGACGTTCCAAGTGTCGGGGCCGCCGGATATCACGTCTGCGTACTGCACCAGAAACCCACCGTCGATGCGACGCAGTTCCATGCCGCGCGCACCCGGAGACTGAGCTTGCAGCACTCGCATGTTCTTGCGTTTCGCCGCGAATCGCTCAAGGGCTTCGGGCGCGTAACCGGGAGCGATGATCACATCGGCTTTCGGGTTCGACGCCATCTCTTCGGCAAGCTCGGCATCAATCGGACGGTTGAGCGCAACGATTCCACCGAACGCTGACGTCCGGTCGCATTCGAAAGCTCTGGTGTAAGCGGCGGCGATACCGACATCAACCGCAACACCGCAGGGGTTTGCATGCTTGACGATTACCGCAGCGGGCTCATCACCAATTTCGTGAACGAGCTTCCATGCTGCATCCGCATCGAAAAGGTTCAGGTACGAAAGCGCAATGCCCGAATGTTGCGTAACAGAATCCCACCAACTCGACCGGCCTGCTTCACGATAGCGCGCGCCTTTCTGGTGGGGGTTTTCGCCATAGCGAAGGTCTTGCGCCTTTTCGAGGTGCACCGTGATTGACTGCGGTAGTACGTCGGAATCATCGCTGCTGTTGAACCAATCGACAATCGCCGCGTCGTAGGCGGCTGTGTGTGCAAATGCGTCGCGCGCCAAACGCCGCCGAGTTTCGTCTGACAGCGAACCGTTGTCGCTCAGCTCCGCCAGCACCGCCGCGTAGTCACCCGGCGCAACAACAATGCCGACGTGCGCGTGATTCTTCGCCGCGGCACGCACCATCGTCGGACCGCCGACATCGATCATCTCGATGGATGGCTTCGACGTGAATGGATAGAGGTTGCAAACGACGAGATCGATCGGTGTGATGTTCTGCGCCTCGATGCCTGCCATGTGCTTAGGCTTGGAGCGGTCGGCAAGGATTCCGCCGTGTATCGCCGGATGCAGTGTTTTCACTCTGCCATCGAGCATTTCCGGGGCACCGGTGACCGATTCGACCTCGATATGTGCAATTCCGGCATCAGCAAGTGCCTTCGAAGTACCGCCGCTCGAAACAATCTCCCAGCCAAGGCCTAGGAGACCTTTCGCGAAATCGGTCAATCCGGACTTGCCGTAAACAGAAATAAGCACGCGCATCACCAAAGAAAGTACCAGCGGGAGCTGCAAAGATCTTGCAGTGATTGACTACAATGCAGAATTCGCCAATGCAACGCACAGAAATTTCTTGAATTTCGCCCGCTTGGAACTGGTTCGTCCGCAAGCCGGATTCCTGCTGGAAGAAGGCGGCGGCCTTTTCGTGGCCGGCGCATCCGAAAATCACCTCACATCCTGCGTGTCGCATCGTGTGGATCCGAAAGTCGACGCAACCTCGATCGTTGATCACGCAAACCGTGAATTCGGCGGTCGAGGTCTTGGCTTCACACTCGTCGTCCGCCACGACGAGCCACGCACCGGAATCTCGACACGGCAGCTGCGGAGGCGGGTTTGACACGCCCATGGCCCGACGCCCCGCGCATGGTCGTGACCGAGGCAATGCAACCGGAACCGTTTTCGAATGGGGTAACCGTGGACGTTGCACGAACCGAAAGCGAAGCCCTCGCTTGGACGCACATCATCGGTGAGGCGTTCGCACCCGACTTCTCGGTTGACCAAGCGCGCATCGAGTTCAGCCCGCCTTCGTCCTTATTGAACCGGCCAGATGCATTGTATTTGTTGGGTCGGCTCGACGGCCACCCGGTCAGTGCGGGCGCCCTGCTCATCAGTAATGGGGTCGCGGGCCTCAGCTGGGTCGGCACCATTCCCGAGGCACGCCGCAACGGCGTCGCAAGCGCCTTGGTTCGCTACGCAACTCATCTTGGCTTCGCAAAAGGTGCGCATGCATGTTTCTTGTTTTCGGAGGAAGGTGCGGCAAGTACCTACGAACGCGTTGGCTACGAACCGATGGAATCAGCCGGCATTCATCACTGGCTGAAAAAACCGCCGGTCTAAGGATCCTGAGCGTTACGGGCGCGCTTCGTGATGCTTACGGCCATGACTGCGCCGGTCTTCTTTCAGCTCAGCTTCATAAACGTGACGCCTGCCATCCAGCAAACGTTCGCGACTGTTGCGCTCGACATGGCGGAAGAGCTCCCAATAGTTGGCGTCGAAGTCATCGACAATCTGAAACGTCCAACGACCATCGATGACGTTGCGGCCAATAAGGTCTTTTGCGATCAGGTCTGCCATTTCGGGATGGCCTGCTTGGTTGAGCAGCTGCACGGCTTCGTCAAGCTTGAAGTCTGCTCCGCCGATCAGCTGATGGAATTCGTAGAGCGCACCACGAGCCCGATCGACAGTCTCGAGAGCTTCGGTTACACGCCCAACCGCTGCAACAAGGTCGTCTGATACACCTTCAGGCCTCGCATGCGGATCGTCTTGTGGAATCTGGTCAGTCGCCATGGTTGATTTCTCTATCACGGCCGAACGCGTCTCGATCCAGGGAAGTGCGTCTCGATCCAGGAGAGGGTCGCTTCGAACAATTTCTCCGGTGAGTCACCGTTGGTGAAGGCGTGGTTTGCGTCGGATATGAGGACCTTTTCTTTCTCCCCGCGGAACGCGTCGAAGTAATGGTGATGGCAGTCCCACAGCTCCCCGGTGCCGGCACTGATGATCAATGCGGGGCAATTGACCTTCGTCGCAAGCTCGTACGGCCGAATGGTCTTTCCGTGCTCGTAAAATGCTCGACCGTATAAAGAGTCGATACCGAAGTGGACAACAAAAGCATCGAGCGCCTCTACCCACTCGGCGTTTTCCGGATAATCGCCATTGGTCCAAGATTCGACGGCCGGATCCCACAGAACAATGCCGTCGAAGTCGCCCACTGAATTGAGTAGGACGGCGAACACCCCGAGACTGTGAGCGACGACTATGACGGGAAGTCGCAGCTTTTCCCGTAGATAATCCACAACGGTGTGGAGATCATCGGCATTTGTTTGATTGGTTGTGTCGACGAGGTTTCGCGCGTCGTCGGGAAATCCGTAAAAATTGAAACGAAAGCTCGAGTATCCCGCCCGTTCGAGGGTACGTACCAACATCATCCATAGCGCGTCACTCATGTTGCCGTTGAAGCCGTGTACGGCCACGACAACCGCCGGCGCGCCTTTCACATCGCGCAACGCACCGTAAATGCGCGAAGAACCATCCGCTGTAACCAGCTCTACAGGTTGTTCTATGACATCAGACCCTGATATTTCAGCCGACCCTGAAATAACTCTTCGATAGACGCGACAAATGCTCCGTCACCAGCAAGAATGTCGGTTGTTGAACACAACACATATTGCTGAAGAGGA
>JBBSGY010000353.1:0-3717 GCA_038253645.1 Acidimicrobiales bacterium | reverse complement strand
GCCATGACGTATCAACGTCTTCAGGCAAAAGAAAATCGTATGAGTGCGCTGGGTTTGCGTTGAGGTTGTTTGCGACGATGCGAGTGTATGGGCCGGGAACCATCTGACCGTCGAGGGTTCGCACGACATTGTGCTGAAGAGTTGTCGCGAGGATTCGAGTTTCGACGCTGTACGGTTCGAGCAGCATGAGATCATGCTCGGTAACGACACCTTCCCTTGCGGCACCGCGCTCCGCTAGGCGCGCGGCAACGTCTTCGATCTGCATAGCCAACTCTTGGCCTATACGGGCCGCCATCCACGTTTGCGCGCCCAGCTTCGACTGGACCTCATCCAATGCATGGTCGACGTAGGCATGGAATGGGTTTGCCTCCGACACGCTGGGCGAAGCGCTGTCTCTCCCGAGCATCAGATAGTCGAGCGAAACACCGAAAAAGTCGGCGAGCGCTACGAGCGTTTCGAATCGGGGTCGGGTCTGACCCTGCAAATACTGCGACAAAGCGGCGGACGTGATGTGGATGGCTTCCCAAATGGGCTTGCGGTTTCCCTTGAACGGACTGCGCTCGATGAGGTCTTCGAGAGTCTCGCGGAACTTAATTGGCGGCGGCAAAGACGAAGTGTTAACCGACTCAGAGTGTGGAGTCATAACGGAATCGGCCATCGGTCGCCGATGCTACTCAAGTAACACTTGACCTACCAAGGTGGACTTGCGTATCGCTCGGCTGAGAGTGTCCGGAGCATGCAAGTCCCTGAACGAAATATGATGCGTCCTCTCACCGTGGTCGAGCACGTAAAGCTCGCCGCCTATTTCGTGGCAAACTTTCGCAGGGCAGATGCGTTCGTACGTGCTGACGCCGCCGTGATCCGGGCATACCAGCTTGCTCACATCAAGAGCCTCATTGCGTTCGCGTACCGAGAAGTACCGTTCTATCGGGCGAAGTACTCGCAAGTAGGGCTACACCCGAGCGACATACGCACGTGGGACGATTTCGCCAAAGTTCCAACCGTCTCGAAAGCCGAGCTGGTTGCACAGGCCCCTAAAGATCTGCTGGCGAATCGCAAACGAAACGACCACCTCATTGTGTCGAGAAGTTCTGGTTCCTCAGGAGTAATTCTGGATGTCCGATATGACGGAAGCTATGTCGCTCGTCAGAGGCCAACCAAGACGCGAATGTTCAAACACGCTTTTGGTTTGAGTCCATTTGACAAGCAGATCAACATCTCGACTTCGCATTACCCGTATCGGTCTATAGCCGGTCTTTACAAGATTAACTACGTTCACAGCCGCTTATCGGTTCCAGAGCTCATTGATTCACTTGTCGCATCGCGCCCCGATTTTGTCCGATGCCTTCCGTCCTTGCTCTTGGAAATGGTCAAGCACAGAATGGCCGGCGAACTAAGCAAGTTGACATTAAAGGCGGTGTCAACAAATTCGGAATACTCCTCACAACTTCAACGGGACTACCTGGCTAATTTTTTCGGGTGCCCCGTATTCGACGAGTATTCATCGGAAGAATTGTCGACTATGGCACTGCAATGTCAGCACCAGGCGTATCACCTGCAGGAGGATTTATCGTATGTGGAGATCACCGATACGCGAACGGACTCGGTACTTTCGCCGAAAGAAATCGGTGAAATAACGGGAACGAGCCTTATCAACAATGTGATGCCCTTCATTCGGTATCGGCAGGGTGATCTCGCAAGTGTCGACGCGACCACGCAATGTCGATGCGGAAGTCGAACTCGGATTTTCACGAACATCTCCGGTCGGCGGAACGCGGAATTCACGTGCAGGGATGGACGCAAGATACCTTCCGCCCGATTGTTGGACTGGACGTACGAGCTGGTCTTGCAGCACAAACTGCCGGCCTTGCAGTTTCAACTGGTTCAGACGTCGCTGACCGAGGTTCAATTCAAGTTTGTACCGTTTCAAGCGGTGCCGAACGAGCAGTTCCAAAGAATCGCAGAAGACACGTTTCGGCACAATTTCGGCGGCGAATTCTCCCTCGTTTGCGAGCCGGTCGAGTCGGTTGAAAAGACCGAGGCGGGCAAGCATCTACCGATCAGGTCGTTGGTTGAATCCCGGCTTTGAGGTAATAAGCAGTATCTGGCCGAAACGCCAATGCGGTCACGCAACATGCGAGATCGCTGCCGGACAAATGCAAGAGCAAGTGCCTGTCGCTTTTCATGTGAAGCATGCTCGAAGTGTTGGGGGCGCGAACCAGGGCGGTAGTAGAAACACTTCGTCAAGTCCGTCTTTGAAATGGCCGAGCTCGTCGAGACTGCAAATCTCGCCGTCGGATTTCACTCAGCGAAGACCTCGGGCGCGAGTTGGTTTTGTTTCGATGCGTAGTTTCGCTCCGGGAAGAACGATGGCGACGACACTGCCTGGTATCACGTCCTGCATGAAGTCCCCGCCGAATACAATTTCTCGCGGTTCGGCATCGCGCTCCAGCGGCACAACGTGAGCAACTCGTAGGTGGTCCGCGTTCGGGTGCTCACGAATCCCGTCGCTCAAACCGCTCATGTAGATATCACGATGTGGCTGTTGTTTCGTCATTCCGCTGCCATCTGCGACCCTTTCTCGAAGCCACGACATGAATTCCAACCTGACCTGGGACGTTGAGGATTGGCTCCGTGCAACTTCGAATGCATAGCCGGACGGTTCATTCGACTAGCCGGTGTTGTTGATTGACCCGAGTCGAGGGTCGTGATCGAGCAACTCAGTGCATAGGTCTTGTGGCGAGGCAGTCGCGTTTAGTTCATGAAACGGAATGTCAATCGCGTCATAGGTTGCATTTGCCCGATCAACAATGGCTCGCAGCATTGGTTCGTCGTGTTTGAGTATGTGAGTGCTGCCGGCCCTGGCGCGAGCACTTACGCGTTCGAGCAAGATCGAGAACGGAGCGACGAGACGAAAAACGGCAAGCTTCGCGTTGAACGAGTCAGCGAGCCCCTTGAGCCGGTCCCAATCTCGGAGATCAGGAAAACAGACGTCCAAGATTATTGACTGACCAGCGAGGACTTGCGTCTGTACAAAGTGGAAGGCGACGTCTTTCGCAAATCCGAACTTCGCGGTCGCGTCGAGGCCTTCTATGTACTTCGGCGAGACTGCATTGATAATGCCGTCCGTGTCGATTGTCGACAGCTCCAATGCCCTGCCGGCCATCCGCGACAGAGTTGTTTTTCCTGATCCCGGCGGTCCGCAGATCACCACAACTGTCGCAGGCATTTCATTCATGGGCACACGTGAGTCCAATGCTCAAATACACCGTCCGCGGGTCCGCCGAGTGAAAGAGCCCTGTCAGAGAGGCCGAAAATTCGAACTGTTGACAGAAGGTAGTCGAACCAGACTCACAGGCCGCAATCAGGTGACAGACTGGCACCAAAAGTCCAGGACCGGATGACGGTCGGGCGTAGCCGCCCTCAGCCCAGGAGGAATATTCAATGCCAGTTCGCGTAGGCATCAACGGCTTCGGCCGCATCGGCCGCAACTTCTACCGCGCCGCCAAAGCATCGGGCGCCGATATCGACCTCGTGGCGATCAACGACCTGACGTCGCCCGAGACAAACGCCCACCTGCTCAAGTACGACTCGACGCACGGCCGGCTCAATGAAGAAGTAAAGGTGACGGGCGACGGTATCGAGGTCGGCAATGACTCGTTCAAGGTCTTTGCCGAGCGCGACCCGAAGGCGCTGCCATGGGGTGACCTCGGCGTG
>JBBSGY010000352.1:0-3722 GCA_038253645.1 Acidimicrobiales bacterium | reverse complement strand
TGCGTCTATCGCGAGTTCCTCAGGAAAACCCTGAACCTCGAGCGGAAATGCGACGTTGTACAAAACACTGAGTGGATCGAGCAGGCTGGGCGACTGAAACACGACGGCTATCGAACCTGAATTCAGAACGCCTAACTGCGGGGACCACTCGATGAAACCCACACTCGGGGAGTCGAGTCCGGAGAGCATGTGAATAAGGGTCGACTTTCCAGAACCCGACGGTCCAACAATTGCTATTCGGTCATGTGCTTCAACCACACATGTCGCTCGTACAACAGCATCGAATGTTTTCGATCCCGACCGAAACGTCCGCGTCAACGCGCGGGCGTTCACGAGCGCGCCACTCATGGCGCGACCACTCCGTCTTCCATATGAATAACCCGCCGGGCGGCGGAGGCGACTTTGTCGCTGTGGGTTACGACAAGAGCCGCGCCACCTTGGTCTGCGTAATCGACCAACAGATCGAGCACGTCGGTCTCTGTTTCGCCATCGAGTTCTCCGGTTGGTTCATCAGCCAATACGACTGCCGGTTCATTGGCGAGCGCGACCCCGAGCCCAACACGCGCTATTTCGCCGCCGGATAACTGAGCGGGAAGCCGGTTCGCAAGACTTTGCAAACCGAGTCTGTCGATCAACTCGTCTCGGAATGCGGCGTTTCGCTTCGATGCCAGTCGCTGGACGAGTTCAATGTTCTCGCGAACCGTTAGGCCGTCAATCAAGTTGTTGGTCTGAAATAGCATGCCGATGTGCTGTGCTCGTAGGCGTGTGATCTCCGTTTGCGACTGCCGAGAAATACGCCGCCCGTCAATCCATACCGTGCCGCCGCTCGGCTCGTCGAGACCTGCAAGACACGCGAGCAGCGTGGACTTTCCCGATCCCGAAGGGCCCGTCACGGCGACGGTCTCACTGGAATCAACGCGCACCGAAACACCGCGCAAAGCCATCACCTCTTCTTCACCGGCGTGAAAGAACCGATAGAGGTCATGCGCAACGAGTGGCGCTGTCACGACCAGCTGAACGAGTTGGTGACTGTCTTCCATGGGTCAACGTTGTCTGCGCCCGCGGGTGAGGAAAGCGTGACTATTGCCTCCGAGCCATTCTTCCAGAATGCGTAACGCTCGACGTCGTTGCGCAAAGTTTTGCCGGTCACAGGGTCCGGCGCGCTGTCAACGTGAAACTTGGCGAGCACCGCCTGACCGCCTTTGCGCGACACCGTCGTAACCGACGTCTTTGCAAAACCCTCGTTGGCAGACTGCAACTGTGTCAAATCCGACTGTGTCACCGAGTCGATAGTCGGTGCATTCGGACTAGACACCGTCCCGACGTGAATCGCGTTGAGCTTGTCGGTGAACGTAACATTGCTGCTTGTTTCGGTCCGCGCCCAGCCTTCGGGCACTTTGACTGAGTAGTGACCAGACGCTGATTGGTACACAACGAACGCTTGGTTATCAGGTATGTCACCCGACGAACTCACATCGGGAGCACCCTTTGCTTGCGAGGTCGACGTAATCGGCGCGTCGGCGCCGGAAACCGGAGTCGCTGTCGACTTTGACTTCGACGACGAGCCACATGCCGACGTGCTGATCGCCAGCACGGTCACTACGAGGAACGCACCTAATACGTTTCCCGTTTGAGACGTTGGCCGAAGTTGCAACATCGGTAAAGCATGTCACTGACCTGCTGAACGTCCGCTGAATAGCGTTTCGGGCCGATTTGACCGGCTGATTGCGCACAAGTGCCGACTTCCCGCAGAATTAGCCAACCAAGCCTTTACCCGATTAGCTGAAGCCAGGGCGTCGCCAGACGACAGTCAGGCTTCAAGTAATGCGGCCGACGGGATGAGCCGGCTTACGCAGAGCCGGCTTCGAGGCGCTGGATGCCGGTTCGGCTCAAGACCTTGGGAAGCACCACTGCACCGGCACAACTACATGACGTCTGAACATTTACTCCCACATAATCCGTACCGGCCCCGCGAGACACGTTACGGCTCGAGGCGGGCCAGTGATTATCGCCGCCCCATGAGGCGGAGCCGTAGTCGGAATCCGGCCGTGCCAAATCGGCCGCCGTGTACACGTTGCACAAACCGTCTTGGGCGCCGCTCAAGCAGGCTGTGGGCACCGCTGAGTTGGGTCCGGACGCTTTGAACACAATGACTTTGATCACTCCGTCGCTCGGCAGCGACGACGCCGCTCGCTTGACCGACGCTAAAATGTCTCGATCTGCCAGGCGATCGTTGGCCGCAACTGCAGCAGCTCGTGCGCCCGAAGACGCACCGTCCTGCGCAGCCAATTGTGCACGCGAGAAGAAAACCACCTGGAAAATGGCGAAGATCAGCATGAGGACCACACCTCCGACCAAAGCCGCCTCGATCGTCGTCGCGCCGCGATCTGGCCGCGAAGATCGTCGGACCGGCCTGAGACGAAGGTTCGAGATTTGCACGGGCGCCTGCTGAGATCGTGATTAGGGAAGTCTTATCTGTAGATCGACCGCGGGAGCCCGTCTCTTGAGGCCCTGAGTGAACATGAAGGGAAAATGTACGGAACATTGCATTCATGCTTTTTTGCATCAGATTTTTGAGAATCGCGCCGATGCTTCCCAGGTGGTCGCCGCGATGGTCCGCCTTCGGGCGAGAAAGATCGAATGTAGAAGAAATGAACGTGGCGCCGTCCTGCTCGAAGCCGCGACCTGTCTGATGTTGCTGTTCGTTCTCGCCGCAGGGGCGCTGGAGTACGGCGACCTCTTCGGCTCGACGATCGACGTCTCGAGCACAGTGCGAGCAGCGTCTCGTGCCGGGGCCGCCTCCACAACCTCCGCTCCTCCGGACAGCGCGATCATCAACGCCGCGCTCGGCGACAAACGGCGAGCAATCGACAAGGTCGTCATTTACCGTGCCGAATCGGGATCATCCGGCCCGCCCGCCGCATGCAAAACCGCGACGACCGCCCCGAACGGCAAATACTGCGACATCTACAACGCAAGTGACCTCGGCGCAGGCGACGCGGCCATCACTACGCGTGAAGCAACGCAGCGGTGGCCGTCGTCCACACGGGTTCCGGGTACCGATTACCTCGGGGTATGGGTGAGCGTCAGCCGCCCGCCCATAGTCAATATGGTGTGGTCACCCAAGCGGTACAACGACTACTTCGTCATGAAGATCGAACCTCCTGTGGCACCGACCAGTCCTACTTCGATAACGCCGAGCACCAACTTCAATTCGGGAACCGCAACCAACCCCGGATGGGACTGGGGCCTGTACTGCTGGGGCGGATCTTGTTATGGAGCACCGGGTGCAAGCACCGGGCCCGGGTCTGAGCCCGGCGGCGGTTCCGGAGGCAGCGGATGAGGCGCATACGTCGCGGTGAATCTGCGCGCGAGCGAGGTTTCGTACTGGTTCTCGTGGCATTGATGCTCTTGGGACTCATTCTCATTATTGGGTTCGCGGTTGACGTCGGCGCCTGGTACCTCAACGCGTCGCGCCTGCAACGTGCTGCCGACTCTGCGGCGCTCGCGGGCGCAGCAAGCCTCCCCGACACTGTTGCCGCGACTGATGCTGCAAACGGCGCCTACTCGCGCAATGGCTTCACCGATGGTGTCAACTCGATCACCATCACCAACACCGCGACACCAATGAGCTTTGTGTCAACGGTCAAGAACTCAAAAGTTCCCACTTACTTCACTCACATCATCTTCTCGAATCTCACAATGAGCAGATCTTCGAATGC
>JBBSGY010000351.1:0-3728 GCA_038253645.1 Acidimicrobiales bacterium | reverse complement strand
TGATGTCGATGAGCTGCTGGTGTCGCAGCCAGACACCGGCGAGCAGGCGCTCGAAATTGCCGACATGCTTATCCGTTCGGGTGCGCTCGACGTCATTGTCATCGACTCGGTTGCGGCACTCACGCCACGCGCCGAGATCGAAGGCGAAATGGGCGATACTCACGTCGGTTTGCAAGCTCGCCTTATGTCGCAGGCACTTCGCAAGATCACCGCCAACCTCAGCAAGTCACAAACGGTTTGTATTTTCATCAACCAGTTGCGAGAGAAGATCGGGGTGATGTTCGGTTCGCCCGAAACCCAGCCTGGTGGCCGTGCTCTCAAGTTCTACTCGTCGGTTCGCCTCGACATTCGTCGTATCGAGTCGATCAAAGACGGCACCGAAGTTGTGGGTAACCGTACGCGTGTGAAGGTTGTAAAGAACAAGGTTGCAGCGCCGTTCAAGCAAGCGGAATTCGACATCGTTTACGGCAAAGGCATCAGTCGCGAAGGTTCAATCCTCGACATGGCTGTCGATCTGGGCATTGTCAAGAAAGCCGGCGCATGGTTCACCTACGAAGGTGAGCAAATGGGCCAGGGTCGTGAGAATGCAAAGGGATTCTTGTCCGACAATCTCGAGACAATGGTCGAGATCGATGAAAAGGTGCGCAATGCAGCAGGTCTAAACGGTCCACAAGAGACTGAAGACGTTGTCGAGGCCGACGCAGACAAAGATGACCTACCAATAACTCTCGACTAGCTGCGAACGCTCGGCCTTGAGGCTTAGTTCTTCGTTGATCCGACAAAGTTAACAACCGCCGCTATCCCCCTCCCCAGCGGAAGTTAAACGGGCGCAAGTCTAAAAGTGTCGGAGAGACGGAGGCGGAGATGCCGCTGTGTCTTTCTTCTGTGCCGAGGCAAAGTCATAGCGGCATCGAAGCACTCCGACTCTTAAATCGCGTGGATAATCGAGTAGGCGCCAGTCCAAAATTCGCGGAGAGGCGGTGGCGGCTAGGTGAATAGTTTGACGATGGCAGCGACGAAACTGACGATTAGGCCTAGCAAAAGCGGCGCGAACATCACGAGTAGAAACACGCGTGCCGTTCGACGTCGGATCGGGTCTCGTTTGTCTTTGGAGGCTTGGGCGATGTCGCCGAATTGCAAGATCTGACCCTCAATTGTGTATGGGCTCGGCCTGCCCGCAGGCACCGGCGCCAAGACCTCGGCCCGACCACCGCCCTCTAGTTCATCGGTGATTCCCTCGTTACCTTCGGCCTCGGGAACATTCCATCGAACATCAGCCGCGGGTTGTCTGCGTTGCGGGGTTGGGGTCGATGTGTTTGATGATTGCCTTGTTCAAGTGCTGGTTGCCGACGAACTGAATGATCCCTGCGACGACCATGAATACGATTGCCACGAAGATGACGAGGGCCACGACTCCACCACTTTGCTTGCTCGTCTTGTAACGAGTCTGCGCTTCCGGAGCTGGTGGAAACGACTGATATTCGACTTGCGGTTCGGACATATAAGTAGATAATCAGCGCCGATTGCATCTGACAAGCAGTTTTCTGTTAATCGCATAGGCTCACTGCGTGACCAAGAAGTATTTCGTTCGGACTTTCGGATGCCAGATGAATGTGCATGACTCGGAACGAATCGCCGGTTTATTGGAGTCTGAGGGCATGGAACAAGTCGATGCCCCTGAGGGTGCAGACGTTGTTGTTGTCAACACATGCTGTATACGTGAAAACGCAGACAACCGCCTTTATGGAACCCTCGGTCAACTGAAGTCGCTCAAGGATGCCAACCCGGAAATGCAGATCGCCGTCGGTGGTTGCCTTGCCCAGAAAGACCGCGGCATCGTCCAAGAGCGCGCGCCTTGGGTCGATGCAGTGTTCGGCACACACAATGTTGCTGACGCAGCAAACCTCCTGCGCCGTTCGGAGATCGAAGGGCCGATCACCGAGATACTCGAAGAGTCGGAGGCGTTCCCGTCGGCACTTCCGGCGCGCCGCGACCTCCCGTGGGCGGCGTGGTTGACGATCCAGATCGGTTGCGACAATAAATGTGCCTTCTGCATCGTGCCGTCAGTGCGCGGTAAAGAGATCAGCCGTCCGTTTGGCGACGTCATCGAAGAGGCGCGCGAGCTGAGCGAAGCGGGTGTTTCCGAAATCACGCTGCTCGGACAAAATGTCAATTCATACGGCCGCGACATCTCGATCGCGTTACGCGCGTCCGGCGAGCGCGACGCCCGACAGGCCGGCGAATTATGGGCGCAGGGTAATACGTTGCGCCCCCGTCCGTTGTTTGCGGATCTATTGCGCGCTGTCGGCACTGTCGAAGGTATCCGCCGTGTGCGCTACACGAGTCCACACCCGAAAGATCTCCGTCCAGAAACGATCGAAGCAATGGCGGACACGCCGGCAGTGTGCGAGCACCTTCATTTGCCTGTGCAAAGTGGTTCGGATCGAATTCTTGCAGCCATGCATCGCGGCTATACGGCCGAACGATATTTGGAGAAACTCGCTGCCGCGCGAGCGCGGATAAACGATCTTGCAGTAACGAGCGACATCATCGTCGGGTTCCCGGGCGAAACAGAGCAAGATTTTGAGCGGAGTTGCGAGCTGGCGGCCGAGGTGGAGTATGACAGCGCATATCTGTTTCAGTTCTCGCCTCGCAAGGGCACCGAGGGTGCTGAGATGGTCGACAAATTTGTTGCGCCCGACGTCATCACCCGCCGGTTCGACACGCTCCAGGCGATCCTGCAGCGCAGCGCATTGCGCACACACGAGGCTCGTATCGGACGCATCGAAGAGGTGTTGGTCGAAGGTCCGAGTAAGCGCAATGCGGATACATCGAGCGCTCGCACACGACAGAACAAGCTTTTGTACTTTCCAGGGCATCTCCCGCCTGGCAGCTATGCGACGGTGAAAGTGACAGCAGCTGCGCCTCACCACTTACGAGGGGCGTTGGTCGAACAGATCAGCTCGCCACGACACAAGACGCGAATCCCGGTTGCGGCCCTCTAGTGCGGTGTGTTCCAAATAACCGGCGATTCCAACGGCCGGGTGACGCCGCTCACTTCGTTGGAAATCCTTAAAACTTTGCCTAAGTTCCTGCGGATTCCCGCCTTGTGAGCAACGCCCCCGGCTCGCCGCAATCGCGCGCCTATTTGGAACACGCCGCACTAGTTATCCCGCGTCTTATCGCTCGTCGAAGCAGTCCGGTGGAGCTTCGGCGGAGCGGCCTTTACAGTCAGCGAGCGTTGGGCACGACGAGCATTTCTCGGGAGGTGGGTCGAGGATTGCGTCGACGAACGCGGGGTGCACGTTGTGGAGTTGCAACCGATCGCCCACGATCGTTCCTCGAACGAGTTTGCGTCGCGCTGTGAACGTCGTGCCAAGAGCAACGAGCATGAATCCAATGGCGAGCATCGCCGGTACGCTCGAGCCTGAGCCGACGGCCAGCGAGAAGCAGATGATTGAAGCCGCGGCGAGTGCGAGGACAACCTTTCGAAGCCGGGCGAGACTTGCGAGTACCTGCGCGTTGACGGGTAGGCCTCCGGCAACACCGTTGAACCGGAACCGGAAGAGGTTGTCCGATGGCACGCCACTGAATACGCAAAAAGGCGGAACCTTCGACTCCGAAAAGTCCTCCAAAGGGATTTCGACTGCGGCCATCACCCTCAGCGTACTCAGCCTGGCGCGCGGCCCATCCCAGAACTGTGTGCGCAAAGGTGCCGGAAAAGGCAC